>NZ_UWOA01000013.1:0-90440 GCF_900604305.1 Mycobacterium sp. P7213 | reverse complement strand
GGTAGACGGGGGTGGGGCCGGGTACCGGCGTACGGCGACATGCGGAATGCTTCACCTATGGAGAGCTACACCCGTGACGGCCTGGTCTTCGACGTCCGCGACGCGGGGCCGCCCGCCGGTCCCGTTGTGGTGCTGCTGCACGGCTTTCCGCAGCGAAACGACAGCTGGAACGCCGTCATTGACCGGCTCACCGCGGCAGGCTACCGGTGCCTGGCGCCCAACCAGCGCGGCTATTCATCCGGTGCCCGGCCGCCCCGGCGCCGCGACTATCGCATGTCCGAACTCGTCGCCGACATCGGCGTGCTGATCGACGCCAGTGGCGCCCAGCGCGTGCACCTGGTGGGACACGACTGGGGCGCCGCGGTGGCGTGGGGAGTGGCGGCCGAACTGCCCGAGCGGCTCGCCACGGTGTCGCCGGTGTCGGTGCCGCATCCCGCTGCCTTCCTGAAGTCGTTTGTCACCAGTCGCCAAGGTCTGGCGTCGTGGTACATGGGTTTCTTCCAGCTGCCGTGGCTGCCGGAGTGGTTGCTGACGCGCGGGAAAGGCGCCGTGGCCGCCAAGGCTCTGCGGCGAAGCGGGCAGTGTTCGGCCGCGGCCGAACGGGATGCGCAGGGCATGATCGAACCGGGCGCGCTGACCGGCGGGCTCAACTGGTACCGAGGCCTGCCGCTGTCGAATCTGCGCGACAGCAACCAGCGGATCGCGGTACCGACGATGTATGTGTGGAGCGACGACGACATCGCGCTGAAGCCGAAGGCGGCGCGCAACACCGCCCGATACGTCGACGCGGATTACCGATTCGAGGTCATGGCCGGCGTCTCACACTGGATTCCCGACACCGAGCCGGACCGGCTCGCCGACCTGCTGCTGGACTGGTTCGCCGCGCACCCCATCGACTGACATGGCAGCCGTCCGCTCACGTCCACAGCCCGACCCGGCACAGACCCGCGCAGCAGTGCTGACGCTCGCTGCGTGGCTGCGCGACGATACTGTGCCGGCTCCCGACCGCGCCGAGTTGGCGGCCGCGGTCCGTCTGACCGCGCGCACCCTGGCCGAGCTGGCGCCGGGTGCCAGCGTCGAGGTGCGGGTGCCGCCGTTCGTCGCGGTGCAGTGCATCGCCGGGCCACGGCACACCCGCGGCACCCCGCCTAACGTGGTCGAGACCGATCCGCGCAGCTGGCTGCTGCTGGCCGCCGGGCTGGTGGAGACGAGCGAGGCGACCGCGGCCGGAAAGCTGCGGTTGTCGGGTTCGCGAGCCGCCGAGATCACCGATTGGTTGCCGTTGGTGAAACTTGACGCTTGTTGACCGTAGACTGAACGTCGTCACTGTGGCCCGTCCCCCTGGAGCAGCTGAAACGTGCCGGACCAGCAGGTAGTAGACCTTGAGAATGCACCCCGTGAAGAGTGCGGCGTCTTCGGAGTTTGGGCTCCCGGTGAAGAAGTAGCGAAGCTCACTTATTACGGCCTGTATGCGCTGCAACACCGTGGCCAGGAGGCCGCTGGGATCGCCGTCGGCGATGGCTCGCAGGTGCTGGTCTTCAAAGACTTGGGCTTGGTCAGCCAGGTGTTCGAGGAGCAGACGCTGCTGGCCATGCCCGGGCACGTGGCGGTCGGGCACTGTCGCTACTCGACCACCGGTGATACCACCTGGGAGAACGCCCAGCCGGTGTTCCGCAACACCGCCGCCGGTACCGGCGTGGCGCTGGGCCACAACGGCAATCTGGTCAACACCGCTGAATTGGCCGGTCGGGCCCGCGAGCTGGGTCTGATCGACACCCGCCGTCCCGGCGTGGCCACCACCGACTCCGACATCCTGGGTGCGCTGCTGGCGCACGGCGCCGCCGACAGCTCCCTGGAGCAGGCGGCGCTGGAACTGCTGCCGACGGCGCGCGGTGCGTTCTGCTTGACCTTCATGGACGAGAACACCCTGTACGCGGCCCGCGACCCGTGGGGCGTTCGGCCGCTGTCGCTGGGCCGGCTCGACCGCGGCTGGGTGGTGGCCTCAGAGACCGCGGCGCTGGATATCGTCGGCGCCTCGTTCGTCCGCGACATCGAGCCCGGCGAGCTGCTGGCGATCGATGCCGACGGGGTGCGCTCCACCCGGTTCGCCAACCCCACCCCGAAGGGGTGCGTCTTCGAATACGTCTACCTGGCCCGGCCGGACAGCACCATCGGCGGCCGGTCGGTGCACGCCACCCGGGTGGAGATCGGCCGGCGGCTGGCCCGTGAGCACGCTGTGGAGGCCGACCTGGTGATCGGCGTGCCGGAGTCGGGCATCCCCGCCGCGGTGGGCTACGCCCAGGAGTCCGGGATTGACTACGGTCAGGGCCTGACCAAGAACGCCTACGTCGGGCGGACCTTCATCCAGCCGTCGCAGACCATCCGTCAGCTCGGTATCCGGCTCAAGCTCAACCCGCTGCGGGAGATCATCCGCGGCAAGCGGCTGATCGTCGTCGATGACTCGATCGTGCGGGGCAACACCCAGCGCGCCCTGGTGCGGATGCTGCGCGAAGCCGGCGCCGTCGAGGTGCACGTGCGGATCGCCTCCCCGCCGGTGAAGTGGCCGTGCTTCTACGGCATCGACTTCGCCTCGCCGGCCGAGCTGATCGCCAACGCCGTCGAGGACGAGACCGAGATGGTCGAAGCGGTGCGGCGTGCCATCGGCGCCGACAGTCTCGGTTATGTCGGACAGGAAGACATGATCGCGGCCACCGAGCAGCCCAAATCGCGGTTGTGCTGTGCCTGTTTCGACGGCAGCTACCCGATCGAGCTGCCCGATGACAGTGCCCTTGGCAAGAACGTCGTTGAGCAGATGTTGAGCAACACTGCGCGCAAAGCCGAGAGTGACAGCGACGCCGCGCTGAGTCAGTCCTAGTCACGGGCGCCGCATCGCAACTCCGCGTTGGGCGACGCCCGAAAGTTATCAACTAGTTGACATCAATTTGCCAGCTCGATAGCGTCGGCGCGTGCGATCCGCCACGACAGGCAAGCAGGATACGGATCTGACCCGGAACATCCTGTGGCTGCTTAAACAGGCGTTTTACTACTCGCTGACCACGGTGAATGAGGCGATCAGCGAGCACGGTGTGAGCACTGCCCAGATCGGTCTGTTGCGCCAGCTCTCCGGCGAACCCGGTCTGTCCGGCGCCCAGCTGGCCCGTCGGCTGCTCATCACCCCGCAGGGCGTGCAGCTGGCATTGAGTGCGCTGGAGCGCCGCGGCTTGGTGGAGCGCAAGCCGGATCCCCACCACGGCCGCATCCTGCGGGCCTACCTGACCGACCAGGGGCGCACGGTGACCTCGGTGGTCGTCGCCGACGCGCTCGCTGCCCACGACCAGGTTTTCGGCGTCCTGACACCGGACGAGCAGGAGACGCTACGCGGCCTGCTGGCCCGCATCGTCGAGGAGAGCCGACCGGACCGAGCGGCGAGCGGCGGCTGACGAACCGCGCAGCTGGGCATGGCGGCCAACGGCTTTGGCGTTCGGGAGGAGACGACATGACCGATCTGTCAACGGAGAGCGAGTTGTTCGTCGCTACGGCGCGCGCATTCCTGGATAAGACGGCGGCGCTGCGCGACTACCGCGACCTGCACGCACGGGGCAGTTCCTATGACGCGGCCTGGTGGCGGCAGGCGGCCGAGGCTTTCGCCCCCACCAGCCGGGCCTGACCGCCACCCGCATCGCCGGCGGCTACCGGCTCAACGGGGTCAAGGATCGGGTGGAGGCCGCAGACCGGGCGGATCTGGTGCTGATCGGCGCGCGCACCGACGACGGCGCGGTGCGCCAGTTCCTGGTCCGCACCGACAGCCCTGGAGTGCGGGTGGCGCCCCAGCCCGGCATCGATCTGGTGAAGCAGTACGCGCGCATCGAATTCAGCGATACCGAAATCGACGCGTCCGCGGCAGTCGGCAGCGCGGCACAGACCGGTGCGCTCATTGACCGCCAGACCCAGATCGCGATCGCGCTGGTGTGCGCCGAAACGGCCGGGATCCTGGACGCTGTCATGGAGATGACCGTCGCGTGGGCCCGCGACCGGTACAGCTTCGGCCGGCCGCTGGCGTCCTACCAGGCGATCAAACACCGGCTCGCCGACATGACGATGTGGCTGCACGCCTGCCACGCGATCACCGCCGGTGCGGTGGACAAGGTGGCCGCGCGCGATCCCGAGGCCGCCATGTGGGCCGGCGCGGCCAAGTCCTATCTCGGCGAACATGCCGGCCGGCTGATTCAGGAGTGCGTGCAACTGCACGGCGGAATCGGCGTTACCTGGGAACACGACCTGCACCTGTATCTGCGCCGGGCCACCCTGTACCGGAACCTGCTCGGCACTCCGGCCGAGCACCACCAGGCCATCTTCGCGGCCGCCAGCAGCACCGAGCCCGCCGCATGAACGACATCACCGTCGACGCCTTCGCCGCATCGGCACGCGACTGGCTGGCCGCCAACATGCCGCGCCTGGACCCGCAGCACCCCCCGCGCAATGGACGCGACGACGACGGCGCCTGGCAGCGCGCCCGCGAACTGCAGCGACGGCTGTACGAGGGCGGATTCGCCGGGATCTGCTTTCCCCGCGACTACGGCGGCCTCGGCCTGGACCTGCGCTATCAGAAGGCGTTCGATGCCGTGTCTGCCGGCTACGAGATGCCGCTGATCCTCAACGTCCCGACCTTCACCATCTGCTGCGCCACCCTGCTCGACACCGGCAGTGAGGAACAGAAGCGCCGCCACATCAGTGCCGCCCTGCGCGGTGACGAGGTGCTGGTGCAGCTGCTCTCGGAGCCCAGCGGCGGATCCGACCTGGCCGGGCTGATCACCCGCGCCGAGCGCGACGGCGACGACTGGGTGGTCAGCGGGGCCAAGACGTGGAGCACCAGTGCGTTCGCCGCCGACTTCGGGTTGCTGCTGGCCCGCACCGATTCCACGGTGCCCAAGCACGACGGGCTGACGATGTTCCTGGTGCCGATCGACGCGCCCGGCGTCACGCTGCGCCGCATCGAGCAGGTCGACGGCTCCAACGAGTTCTGCGAAGAATTCTTCGACGGGCTGCGGCTCGGGCCCGACACGGTGGTCGGCGAGGTCAACAAGGGCTGGGACGTCGCCTCGCGGCTCCTCTACCACGAGCGGCGGGCCGTGGGGCAGGGTTCGGAGTTCGCCAGCGGGCGCGGCCCCGAACGCACCGAGATGGCCGCCGGCGACTTCCTGGCCCTGGCGCACCAGGCCGGAACCGCGCACGACCCGCTGACCCAGGACCAGATCGGCCGGGTGCTGGCCCGGCGCATGGTGCGCGACGCGCTCATCGACTACGCCGGGCGGGGCATGCGCAGCGGTGAACTGCCGCCCGCCGCGGCTTCGATCATCCGGCTGTTCCATTCCGATGTGACCTATCTGGAAGTCGACACGGCCATGGCCGTCGCCGGTCCGTTGGCCGTGGTCGACGACGAGGCGCACCTGCTCAGGGCCGGCCGGCGGTATCTGTCACGGCAGACCGTGGGCCTGGGCGGTGGCAGCGACGAGATGGCTCGCAACGTCATCGCCGAACGTGTTCTGGGCCTGCCTCGCGAGTACGCCGCCGACCGCGGGGTGCCGTTCAATCAGGTACGCCATAACCGGCTCTGAACCCCTAACGTCGAGCGCGATACCGTCCGTAGGCGGCGACCGGTAGCCTTTACCGCGATGACCTCAGCAGAATCAAGCTCCCAGGGCGTTACCTACGCATCGGCAGGAGTGGACATCGACGCCGGTGACCGGGCCGTCGAATTGTTCAAACCGTTGGCCGCCAAGGCCACCAGGCCGGAGGTGCGGGGTGGCCTCGGCGGCTTCGCCGGCCTGTTCGCCCTGCGCAACGACTACCGTGAGCCGCTGTTGGCGTCTTCCACCGACGGCGTGGGCACCAAGCTGGCGATCGCCCAGGCACTGGACAAGCACGACACCGTCGGCATCGACCTGGTGGCAATGGTCGTCGACGACCTGGTGGTCTGCGGCGCCGAGCCGCTGTTCCTGCAGGACTACATCGCCGTCGGCCGCACCGTGCCGGAACGTGTCGCCGCGATCGTCTCCGGCATCGCCGAGGGATGTGTGCAGGCCGGGTGCGCGCTGCTGGGCGGGGAGACCGCCGAGCACCCCGGCCTGATGGAACCCGATCACTACGACATCTCCGCGACCGGTGTCGGCGTGGTCGAGGCCGACGACGTGCTGGGCCCCGACCGGGTCCGGCCCGGTGATGTGCTGATCGCTATGGGCTCCTCGGGCCTGCACTCCAACGGCTACTCCCTGGCGCGGGCGGTGCTGCTGGACATCGACCGGATGAACCTGGCCGGCCACGTCGAGGAATTCGGCCGCACCCTCGGTGAGGAACTGCTCGAACCGACGCGCATCTACGCCAAGGACTGCCTGGCACTGGCCGCCGAGACCCAGGTACGGACCTTCTGCCACGTGACCGGCGGCGGTTTGGCCGGCAACCTGGCTCGCGTCATCCCCGACGGACTGATCGCCGAGGTCGACCGGGGCACCTGGACGCCGGCTCCGGTGTTCGCGATGATCGCCCAACGTGGACGGGTGAGTCGCGCGGAGATGGAGAAGACGTTCAACCTGGGCGTCGGCATGGTTGCCATCGTCGCGCCGGAGGACACCGATCGCGCGCTGGCCATTCTGACTGCCCGCCACGTCGACTGCTGGACGCTGGGCACAGTTGCCAAGCCGGGGAAGAACGCGGAACCCGGAGACGGAGCCAAGCTGGTCGGGGAACACCCGAGGTTCTAAGTCCCAGCGGGTCTGCTCAGCCCTAGCGATCAGCCCTGGGTCCGGTCAGGACCGGCGGTACACGTGGCGCTCAGCGGCGCCAGTCGTCGTCGCCGTTCCAGGAGTCGTCACCGTCGGAGTCGTTGACCTCAGACCCGGCCAGCTCACGCTGAAGCCGACTGAAATCGGTCGACGGTGAGCTGTATTTCAGATCCCGAGCAACCTTGGTCTGTTTCGCCTTAGCCCGGCCGCGGCCCATGGGGGACCCCCTCGCGCAATAACGGAGCGGCCCCACGTGCAGGCGGCTCCGATCTGAATGTGTTTATTGTCCTGCCGACAGCTTACCGTGCCGATCGCGGAGCTGCCGACCTGCCCTGCGTCGGTGTGACCACGATCAAAGCCGGCCCCGTAGCCGGTCGACGGCGAGCCGCCCCGCGCCCCGCACGTCCGGCGGCGGCATCGATTCGGGGTCGATCACCGCACTGACCTCGGAGTCGGCGCCGGTCAGCAGCGGTGTGTCGGCGGGAAGTCCACGCTTGAGCAGCGCCAGCGCGATCGGACCCAGCTCGAAATGGTCCACCACTGTGCCCAGCCGGCCCACCGCGCGCCCGCCCGAGGTCACCGGATCTCCGGTCGAGGGCCGGTCCACCGACCCGTCCAGGTGCAGTAGCACCAGCATCCGGGGCGGTTTGCCCAGGTTGTGCACCCGAGCGACGGTCTCCTGCCCGCTGTAGCACCCTTTGTCCAGGTGCACCGCGCCGACGCCGGGACCGCCGATCCAGTTCAGCTCGTGCGGAATGGTGCGCTCATCGGTGTCCACCCCCAGCCGCGGGCGCCGCGCCGCCACCCGGTCGGCTTCGTAGGCCCATATTCCGGCGGGGCGCAGCCCGGCCCGGGTCAGCCGCCGCTGCCACTCGCCCTTGTCAGCGCGCGGCACCAGCAATTCCAGCGCATCGTGGCCGGGCGCTCGCCGAACGAAACCTGCGGCATCTCCGACCGGCACCGCCGTCGGCCCGGGCGCTTCGGCCAGCCCCAACGCCTCCAGGGCAGCCGGAGCATCCTGGCCGGGGCCCAACAGCGCCAGCACCGCAAGATCCGCCGGCTCGATGGCAACGTCGGCCCAGAACACCATCTTGCGCAGGTGTTCGATCAGGGGCGTGCCTCGCCATGGCTCGGTGTCGAGGTAGGTCCGTTCATTCAGCTCGGTCTGAACCCAGTGATTCTGGATGTGGCCCTTGGCGTCCAAGGTCAGGTTCTCGGTGCTGGCGCCGTCGGGAAGATCGGAGACGTGCTGGGTGCACAGGCTGTGCAGCCACGTCTTGCGGTCTGCGCCGCTCAGCGTGAGCACCGGTCGGTGGGACCGATCCACCAGCACGGCGGCGGTTTCGGCGCTGCGCTGTTCGCCGAACGGGTCGCCGTAATGCCAGACGGCGCCCGCGTCGGGGCCGGAATCAGGTGCGGGGACGGCGGACACGGGTCAACTCTACGGAGCCGATACGCTCACGGTCCATGGCAGCGGAGGCCGATGTGAAAGACAGCGTCGTGACGATCGTCACCGTAGGCGGCGGGCTTGCTGCGGCCGATGCACCTCTCTTGCACGCCGACGATCTGGCGGCGCTGCGCGGCGACGGGGTCTTCGAGACGCTGCTGGTGCGTCGCGGCGCCGCCTGCCTGCTCGATGCTCATCTGCGCCGGCTGGCGCGTTCGGCCGAGCTGATGGACCTACCGGCCCCGAATCTGGACGACTGGCGCCGTGCCGTCGACGAGGCGGTGCAGCAGTGGGCCGGCACGGGCGAGGGCGCCCTGCGAATGATCTACAGCCGCGGTCGAGAAACCGGTTCGGCGCCAACCGCATACGTGCTGTTGACCGCACTGCCGGAACGTGTCGCGGCGGCCCGCCGCGAGGGCGTAGCGGTGGTGACCTTGGACCGCGGCCTGTCGGCGCAGCGGCTGGAGCTGCCGTGGCTGCTGGCCGGCGCCAAGACGCTGTCCTACGCGGTGAACATGGCAGCGCTGCGGTACGCCGCGAAACAGGACGCCGACGACGTCATCTTCATCAGTTCCGACGGTTACGTCCTGGAGGGCCCGCGCTCCACGGTGGTGCTGGGGGAGCCCGGCCGGCTCATCACCCCGCCGCTGTCGCACCCGATCCTGCGCGGTACCACCCAGGAGGCACTGTTCGACGTGGCCCGCGACGCGGGCTACGACTGCGAATACGCCCCCTTGCGGTCGGAGGATCTTGTTGCGGCGCAAGATCTCTGGCTGGTTTCCAGCATCACCTTGGCGGCACGGGTGCACACCTTGGACGGCCGGGCGCTACACCCGCGGGTGCCCGAGGCGGAGTTCGCCGCACTGGTCGACACCGCAATCGGCCACTGACGGCCCGCCGAAGTCATTGGCTCTGGGGTCATGGCGCAAAGGTGCGAGAAGCCTGCGCTCTCAGCGCAGAGTCAACGGAAGGGGTCAGCCGATGAAACGGGACAATCGCGCCGACAGGTGCGGCACCAGTTCCCCGTCGGCGTTCACCCGCTCCTCGACGTAGGCCAGGTCGCCGTCCTCGACGATCCCGTAGAGCCGCTTGGCCCCACCGATCAGCGCCCCCGATTTGCTGCGGGCCAGCGCGTCGGTGACCAGTTCCCAGGACGCCGGGCCGTGCGGGCGCCCGTAGAACAGCTCCACATAGCCCGCGGAGTGCGCCAGCAGCAGTTCGATGGCCTGCGACTCGTCGGGGTCATCCGGATCGTCCACGAACCGCCAGAAGCCGGTTTCGCGCAGGGCCGGTTGGCTGGACTCGTCGTCGGACAGCCGCCAAGACCGCGCTTCCCAGTTCAGATAGTCGCCGCCGTCGTGCGACACCACGATCTGCTGACCGAACCGGTAGTCGCCGTGCGCGCCGTGACCCACGCCTTCACCGCGCCACACCCCGACCAACGGCAGCAGCGCCAACAGGGCGTCGTGCAGGTTCGCGCCCTCGCGCAGGTTGGCGGTATCGGTGAGCGGCAGGTCGTCAAAGACCGGAATGTTGCGTGCCGCGGTCTGCTTGGCACGCTCAGCGGCGGCAGCTACCGCGCGGTCGCCGGAACCCCGGTCGACCTGACGCTCGCCGCCGCCTTCGGTGCCCCCGTCGGAAGCACTCACATCTCGTCGGTGATCAGCCGATACAGCGTGTACAGCGCGAACCAGGTGATCAGGCCAGTCGCCGCCACCAGCATCAACTCGAAGAACAACACCACGGGGGGAAGTCTAGCGGCGTTCGCAAGGCCGGCGGAGCCGGGTGCGGCGGGACGTCGAATTCGAGGCCATCGGGTTGCGCGAGTCGTCAGGCGACTTTGATGTCGACCTCGTGGAGGCCCGCCCCGGAGGGGGTCACCACGGCGTCTCCGTTACCGGCCGAGGACAGGGCTCGCACCCTCCAGGCGCCCGGCGCGGCGAAAAACCGGAAGTCACCGGTGGCCGAGGCCACGACCTCAGCGGTGAACTCGTCCGAGGAGTCCAGCAGTCGGACGAACGCACCACCGACGGACGCACCAGAGCTGTCCACCACGCGACCGGTGATCACGGTCTCCTTCTCCAGGTCGACGTTGGCAGGCAGGGCGAGCCCTTGCTTGGGTCCAGAGCACATATCAGCTTCCCAATTCGATCGGGGCGCCCACCAGGGAGCCGTATTCCATCCAACTACCGTCGTAGTTCTTGACGTTGCGATGTCCGAGCAGCTCACGCAGCACGAACCAGGTGTGCGACGAACGCTCACCGATACGGCAATAGGCGATGGTCTCCTTCTGACCATCCAGGCCGGCGTCGGCGTACAGCTTGGCCAGCTCCTCGTCGGACTTGAAGGTGCCGTCCTCGTTGGCGGCACGGCTCCACGGCACGTTGATCGCGCTCGGTACGTGGCCGCGCTGCTGGCTCTGCTCCTGAGGCAGGTGCGCCGGAGCCAGGATCTTGCCGGAGAACTCCTCCGGGGACCGCACGTCGACGAGGTTCTTGGTGTTGATCGCCGCGACCACCTCGTCGCGGCGGGCCCGCAACGATTCGTCCAATGGCTTGGCGGTGTAGGACGTGGCGGGCCGAGTGACGGTTTCGCTCGACAGCGGACGTCCGGCGAGCTCCCACTTCTTGCGGCCGCCGTCGAGCAGCTTGACGGATTCGTGTCCGTAGAGCTTGAAGTACCAGTAGGCGAAGGCGGCGAACCAGTTGTTGTTGCCGCCGTAGAGAATCACGGTGTCGTCGTTGGCGATACCGCGCTCGGAGAGCAGCTTGGAAAACGCGGACTCGTCGATGACGTCGCGCCGTACCGGGTCCTGCAGGTCCTTGCGCCAGTCCAGCCGGATCGCGCCCGGGATGTGGTTGATGTCATAGACGCTGGTGTCTTCGTCGACTTCGACGAACACGGTGTTGGGCGCGTCGAGATTGCTCTCAGCCCAGTCGGTGGAGACCAGGACGTCAGAGCGTGCCATGGTGGGAATCCTTTCTGGCTATTCCAGGGGAGATGCTGTGGTGGTTACGCCGTATCCGGCCGCAGCCGTACGACGAGTGGGTAGAGCTGGCAGCCCAG
Organism: Mycobacterium sp. P7213; assembly: GCF_900604305.1. NCBI lineage: Bacteria > Bacillati > Actinomycetota > Actinomycetes > Mycobacteriales > Mycobacteriaceae > Mycobacterium > Mycobacterium sp. P7213. The sequence goes on along the minus strand of NZ_UWOA01000013.1, from coordinate 79,148 downwards.
ACAGATCCCGAAGGCGGCATTGAGAAAAGCGGCCGCCAGCGCAAACGCGGTGGCGATCAGGCCGAGCCCCGGCGCGAACGCGAACCCGGCGACCCCGACCACGGCAAACACCAGGCCGACGAGCTGGGCGAAGCGCAACGGCGCCGTCGGCTCACGCTCGGTGACCGGCCCCAGCCGCGGCGCCACCAGCCGGGCGAACAGCAGGCCGTAAGGGTGGCGGCGGGGGCCCGAGATGGCGCCGATCGCGAAGACGACGGCTTGGGCGGCCAGCAGGCCGGCCGCGACCGCCGGGTCGGCGATCAGCAAGACGGCCACCAGTACGGCGGTGGTGATCCAGGCGGCGAACCGGGGACCCCGGACGTCTACCTGTTGTATCTGGGCGGTGTCGGTGTCGATGTCCCGCATGAAATGCTCCCTGCTGCTGTCGTGGCGAGTGGCTGGTGGAGACATGCCACGGCTTTCCCGGGCGGCTCCAATAGCGACGCAAAAACGCGCGTCTCAGCGGCAACGACAACAACAGCAGCCCGCGGTGCGGCACAGGTCGACTGCGCGGCGCTTGGTGAGCACAAGCTCAAGGCGGGCGAACACGGCATACAGCCTACCCAACCCAGGGGCGGTCAAGCCAACAGAGGTTCCAGCGCAGAACGCAGGTCCGCGGTCGTCGGGACGCCCGCGGCGCGGTACCGTCGGCGTCCCTCGCCGTCGAAAATCACAGTGGTCGGCAGTGACAGCACCGAAAACCTGCGCGCGGCTTCGGGATTGGCGTCGATGTCGATCTCGTGATGGGCCACCTTCGTCGGGCCCCCGAGGTCATCACAGACTTTCTCCACCACCCGGCGCACGCCGGCGCACGGTCCGCACCACGGCGCCGAGAAATGCACCACCGCGGGGCGTCCCGGTTCCAGCCCCAAGAAGGCGGCCTCGGAAGCGGCGGCGTCGTCGCCTTGAGTCCCGGAGTCGGGCAGCTGGCGCAACACCCCGGCCCGCCGGTTCAGCCACCATCCGGTCGCGGCGGCGAACACCAGGGCGGCGACGATCGCGACGATGCTCATCTTGGGCGGAACTCCGGCAGGGTGACCGTCATTCCGTCGGCGATGCCCTCGATGATCACATCGGAGCCGCGCGCACCCTGACTGGTCGGTACCAACCCGAACGGCAGCCGCTGCTGCGGCAAACTGCCGCGGAACGCGGTGAGCACTGCGGCGCGCTGCTCATCCGGCACACTCTGGTCGGCGGTGTCCGGGCCGGTGAGGATGCCGGTCGGGGTGATCACCAACGTGCTGTGATCTTCCCCACCGATGGACAGGTCCACGGCCACGCTCACCCGCTTGCCGAATCCCTCCGGCGTGCCGGTGAAGACCAGCCCGTGGCTGCTCGAGATTCCGGACTCCGTGGTGCCGCCGGTGTTGTCGTTGGTCTCGGCCGGCGGCGCCTCCACCATCAGGTCGCGGATGCCCAGGTAGCGGCCCAAATGCACAGAGCCGATGATAATTCGGCTCTCCAGTCTGGCCACCGGGATCGGGGCGTCCGGCCGAAACCGCCAGGTGGCCTGGGTCAGGTCGACCGAGTGCATGGTGGCCTCCAGCATCGACTTGCCGATAATCGGCTGCTCGACGGCCGGGGCCTTTATCTCCACCTCGGTGTAGTGATCGCGGCGCGCCTGCGGCAGAAACGGGAAACCCAGGATCGCCACGAACGGGTCTGCGCGCAGGGCCGTGGCCTGCCGTACTGCCCGTGACAACTGGTACTCGGCGTAGACGCTCGCGCCGAAATCGACCCCGGCGGTCACCAAGACCAGTGCCGCGATCGCGGCCGACATACCGATAAGCACCCTGCGCACTAGGTCATTCTGGCAGGTCGCACGCTATCGTTAGATCACCTGGGACGCTGGAGGGCCTCTATTGGAGCTACTGCTGTTGACCGCTGACCTGCACCCCGACGGGGTGTTGCCGTCGCTGTCGCTGCTTGCACACACTGTGCGGACCGCCGCGCCCGAGGTTTCTGCGCTGCTTGAGGCCGGTTCGGCCGAGGTGGTTGTGGTCGACGCGCGCACCGATCTGGCCGCGGCACGCGGGCTGTGCCGGCTGCTGAGCGCCACCGCGGGATCGGTCCCCGTGGTCGCGATCGTGACCGAGGGCGGACTGGTGGCGGTCAACGCCGAGTGGGGTATCGACGAGATCCTGCTTCCGGGTACCGGACCAGCCGAGACCGACGCCCGGTTGCGGCTGCTGACCGGGCGCCGCGGCGCGCCTGCCGCCGAGCAGGCCTCCGGTCAGACCAAGCTCGGCGAGCTGGTGATCGACGAGGGCACCTACACCGCGAGGCTGCGGGGCCGTCCGCTGGACCTGACCTATAAAGAGTTCGAGCTGCTCAAGTACCTCACTCAACACGTCGGCCGGGTCTTCACCCGGGCGCAGTTGTTGCAGGAGGTCTGGGGCTACGACTTCTTCGGCGGTACGCGCACGGTCGACGTGCACGTTCGGCGGTTGCGCGCCAAGCTCGGGCCGGAATACGAGTCGCTGATCGGCACGGTCCGCAACGTCGGCTACAAAGCGGTTCGGCCGGTGCGGGGCCACTCCTCGACCGCCTCCGACGAAGAGGACGACAACGACATGGTCGAGGACCTCGATGGCGCCGACGGCGGTGCGCCCGAGCCGCTGACCAGTCAGTGACCGCCCCGCAATGGCATGTCGCACTGACCGATGACCAGCAGCGGCAGATTCGCGAGCTGATCACCGCTGCCGGCCGTCAGGACGGCGTCGCCCCGGTGGGGGAGCAGGTACTGCGGGAGCTCACCGCTTCCCGCACCGAACATCTGGTCGCCGGTGACGGCGCAACGGTGCTGGGCTATCTGAATCTGACCGCGGGCTCGCAGGACGCCGCGCCGATGGCGGAACTGGTGGTGGCGCCGCGCGCCCGGCGGCGCGGTATCGGGGCGGCGATGGTCCGCGCCGCGCTGGCCCACCGCGATGGCGGCAGCCGGTTCTGGGCGCACGGCACACTGCCCGCCGCCCGAGCCACCGCCGAGGCGCTAGGACTGACCGCGGTGCGTGAACTGCTGCAGATGCGCCGGTCGCTGCGGGGCGTGCCGGAGCCGAAGGTTCCTTCCGGGGTGACGATTCGCACCTATGCGGGCCCCGACGACGACGCCGAACTGCTGCGGGTCAACAACGCCGCGTTCTCCTGGCACCCCGAGCAGGGCGGCTGGACGGCGGGGGACCTGGCCCAGCGCCGCGCCGAGGCATGGTTCGATCCGGCCGGACTGTTTTTGGCGTTCGACGGACCGGTGCTGCTGGGGTTTCACTGGACCAAGATCCACTCCGGCAAACCGGGCGCCGAACGTGCCGGGGAGGTCTACGTGGTGGGCGTCGATCCGGCCGCCCAGGGCCGCGGTCTGGGCCGGGTGCTGACCGAAATCGGCCTGGTCTACCTGGCGGACCGGCTGGCCGACGTCGAGGAGCCGATCGTGCTGCTCTACGTCGAGGCGGACAACACCGCGGCGTTGCGCACCTACGAGCAGCTGGGCTTTGTCGTGCACAGTGTCGATACCGCTTACGCCGCGGTGGACCAGTTCTGAGGCGGCTCCGGAATCTATTCACCGCCCGTTCATCTGGCAGGTGGTTGCCATCCATAAGTGCCGCATACGTTCCCGGAGAGATTGGAACGCCGAAGCGAGAAAGCGAGAACTGATGAAACGCACAAAGGCGGGTCTTGCGCTGGTAGCGGCCGCAATGACCGGTCTGGTGCTCAGTGGCTGCGGCAGCGACGACAACGCCGCAAGTCCGGCGGGAACCGGCACCACCTCCGGCAAAGCCGACTCCGCCGAGTGCGCCGGTAAGGACACGCTGACCGCTGAGGGATCGACTGCTCAGCAGAACGCGATCGCTGTGTTCAACCAGGTGTGGGGCAAACAGTGCTCGGGCAAGAACCTGTCGTACAACCCGACCGGGTCGGGCGCGGGCCGCGAGCAGTTCATCGCCGGGCACGTCGACTTCGCCGGGTCGGACTCGCCGCTGAGCGAGGCGCAGGTCGCCGAGGCGGCCGACCGCTGCGGCCAGAACCCGGCATGGCACCTGCCGCTGGTGTTCGGACCGGTCAGCATCGCCTACCACCTCGACGGGGTGGAGAACCTGGTCCTCAACGGCGACGTGCTGGCCCGGATCTTCAGCGGCGCCATCACCAGCTGGAACGACCCCGCGTTGGTGGCCCTCAACCCGGGCGAGGAACTGCCGGCGATCGCCATCACGCCGATCTACCGCTCGGACTCGTCGGGCACCACCGACAACTTCCAGAAGTACCTCAGCGCGGCAGCGCCGCATACCTGGACCAAGGGCGAGGGCAGCGAATTCCAGGGCGGCGTCGGCGAGGGCGCGCAGAAGTCGGCCGGCGTCGTGCAGGCGGTCCAGAGCACGCCCGGTGCCGTCGGCTATGTCGAGAAGGGCTTCGCCGACCAGGCCAACCTGCGGTCGGCGATGATCGACTCGGGCTCTGGAGTGGTCGCCGCAACCGATGAATCGGCTGGTGTCGCGATTCAGTCCGCTGGGTTCGTGTCCGAGGACAGCAACGACATGCGGCTGGACCTCAGGTCGCTTTACGGCACCAAGCAGGCCGCGGCCTACCCGCTAGTCTTGGTTACCTATGAGATCGTCTGCTCCAAGGGCTACGACCCCGACACGTCGGCGGCCGTGAAGTCCTTCCTGAGGACGGCCTCCACCAGCGGCCAGGACGAATTGTCGTCCGCTGGTTACGTCCGGCTGCCGGACCAGTTGAAACGGCGCTTGAGTGCCGCCATCGACGCGATCCAGTAGCCGCCGTGCGCAAGCGATGAGGGGGTGTAGGCATCGCTGACTCGTCTGTGTCCGCGCCTGCATCGACGCCGTCGGTGACCCCGACGGCGTTGCGGTCCACCGGAAGCCGACTGCAAGATCGGCTGTTCCGCCTGGTCGCAGAAGGCTCCGGGGTGCTGATCATCGTCTTGATCAGCGCCGTCGGAGGCTTCCTGCTGCTGCGGGCGATACCCGCGCTGCAGCGCAACCGGGAGAACTTCTTCACCTACGGCGGCAGTTGGGTCACCACCAACACCTCCGCCATGCACTTCGGCATCGCGGAGATGCTGCAGGTGACGGTGTTCGTCTCGGTGTTCGCCCTGTTGCTGGCCATGCCGGTTGCTCTGGGCGTCGCGGTCTATCTCGCCGAATACGCACCGCGACGGCTCGTCGGGATCCTGGGCTACCTGGTCGAACTGCTGGCCGCCGTGCCGTCGATCATCTACGGAGCCTGGGGCCTGTACGTGCTGGCCCCACAGTTGCGCGGCGTCGCGCTATGGCTCAACGAGCATCTCTCCGGATTCTTCCTGTTCGCCGACGGCAACGCCTCGGTGGCGGGCGGGGGCACCATCTTCACCGGCGGAATCGTGCTGGCGGTGATGATCCTGCCGATCATCACCGCGGTCACCCGCGAGGTGCTGGCTCAGACGCCCCGCGGTCAGGTCGAGGCCGCCCTGGCGCTGGGGGCGACCCGCTGGGAGGTGGTCAAGATGGTGATGCTGCCGTTCGGCCGCTCTGGCTACATCAGTGCCGCGATGCTGGGCTTGGGCCGAGCGCTCGGTGAGACGGTCGCGTTGCTGATCATCCTGCGCTCCACACAGAAGGCGTTCAACTGGTCGCTGTTCGACGGCGGTTCCACCTTCGCCACCAAGATCGCCGCCACCGCATCGGAATTCAACGATCAGTACAAGGCGGGCGCCTACATCGCAGCCGGCCTGGTGCTGTTCGTGCTGACACTTATCGTCAACGCGATGGCGCGCGTCGCGATCACCCAGAAGGTTCATTCATGACCGCGTTGCTGGACCGGCCCGTCAAGCTGCGCACTTTCGCGGGGGTGGGCCTGCGCCGACGGGTGGCCGATTCGATTGCGACGGTGCTGGTCACCGCCGCGATGGCCTTGGCGTTGGTGCCCTTGGTATGGGTGATGTACTCGGTGTTCGACTTCGGTTTCGGTGCCGTCAGCACCAGTACCTGGTGGACCCATTCGCAGGCCGGCATGACGGCGTTCGTGGCCGGCGGCGGTGCCTACCATGCGATCATCGGGACCCTGCTGCAAGGACTGCTGTGCGCGGCCATCTCGATCCCGATTGGGATCTTCGTCGCGATCTATCTGGTCGAATACGGTGCCGGTACCCGACTGGGCAAGCTCGCGACCTTCATGGTCGACATCCTCACCGGGGTGCCGTCGATCGTTGCAGCGCTGTTCGTCTACGCGTTGTGGGTGGCCACCTTGGGATTTCACCGGTCCGGCTTCGCGGTGTCGCTGTCGTTGGTGCTGCTGATGGTGCCGGTGATCGTGCGAGCCACCGAGGAGATGCTGCGGATCATTCCGATGGACCTGCGCGAGGCCAGCTACGCGCTGGGCGCCCCGAAGTGGAAGACCATCACCAGCATCGTGATTCCGACCGCGCTGTCGGGCATCGTCACCGGAATTCTGTTGGCGCTGGCCCGGGTGATGGGCGAGACCGCGCCGCTGTTGATCCTGGTGGGCTATTCGCAGGCGATCAACTTCGATATGTTCCACGGCTTCATGGGGTCGCTGCCGGGCATGATGTATGACCAGACGTCGGCCGGTGCGGGCGCGAGCGCGGTTCCCACAGATCGGCTCTGGGGCGCTGCGCTGACTCTCATCCTGCTGATCGCGATACTCAACGTCGCGGCCAGGTTCGGGGCGCGCATCTTCGCTCCCAAGAAGTTCTAGATCTGTCTGGACAACCAGCGCGTAGCGGTGGGCGAACAAGGAGAGCTGCACGGTGGCTAAAAGGTTGGATCTCACCGACCTCAACATCTATTACGGGTCGTTTCACGCGGTGGCCGACGTGTCGCTGTCGGTTGCGCCGCGAAGTGTCACCGCGTTCATCGGTCCGTCCGGATGTGGCAAGTCGACCGTGCTGCGCACCCTCAACCGGATGCACGAGACCACGCCGGGGGCCCGGATCGAGGGCTCGGTGCTGCTCGACGGCGAGAACATCTACCGCCCCGGAATCGACCCGGTGGGCGTTCGTCAAGCCGTCGGAATGGTATTTCAGCGCCCGAATCCCTTCCCCACCATGTCCATTCGCGACAACGTCGTGGCCGGCCTCAAACTGCAGGGAATCCGCAACCGCCGCATGCTCGACGAAACCGCGGAGTTCTCCTTGCGTGGGGCGAACTTGTGGAACGAGGTCAAAGACCGGCTGGACAAGCCGGGCGGCGGGCTCTCCGGTGGGCAACAGCAGCGGTTGTGCATCGCGCGGGCCATCGCGGTGCAACCCGATGTGCTGTTGATGGATGAGCCTTGCTCGGCGCTGGATCCGATCTCGACGATGGCCATCGAAGAGCTGATCTCCCAGCTCAAGCAGGACTACACCATCGTCATCGTCACCCACAACATGCAGCAGGCGGCGCGGGTGAGTGATCAGACGGCGTTCTTCAACCTGGCTGATGTGGGCAAGCCCGGCCGGCTGATCGAGATCGACGCGACCGAGAAGATCTTCTCCAACCCGAGCTTCAAAGAGACCGAGGACTACATCTCCGGCCGCTTCGGTTAGCCGATCGCGGACGTCACACCCGGCGACTAAACCACTGGGCCGAAAGGCATTTCGGCCGGAGGCTCAACTTCCTGCCCGGTGTGAGTCGCAGACGCGCGCCCCCGGATCAGCCGGTGATCGACACCTTCGGCAACCATCGAGCCGCGGCGCCTCGCGGGAGACCTGGGCAGTGTCGCTGCGGTTCGCCAGATTGCGGGACGCAAGATCGTGGCTAGGCTGGCGCGCAGATCGTTGCTCCAAGTAGGTCTGGACCGTCGAAACCGCGGGCCGGGACAGGTTGAGTCGAGTGAGGAGAACGCTGCCAGTGGCCAAAAGGTTGGACCTGAGCGACGTCAACATCTATTACGGGTCGTTTCACGCGGTGGCCGATGTGACGTTGTCGGTACCGCCACGCAGCGTCACCGCGTTCATCGGGCCGTCGGGCTGCGGTAAGTCGACGGTGCTGCGCACTCTCAACCGGATGCACGAGGTCATCCAGGGGGCGCGAGTCGAGGGCTCGGTGCTGCTCGACGGTGAGGACATCTACCTGCCTGGCATCGACCCGGTGGGCGTGCGTAAGGCGATCGGGATGGTGTTCCAGCGCCCAAACCCGTTCCCCACCATGTCCATTCGCGACAACGTCGTCGCCGGACTGACGCTGCAGGGGGTGCGCAACCGCAAGTTGCTGGAGGAGACCGTCGAACAGTCGCTGCGCGGGGCCAACTTGTGGAACGAGGTCAAGGACCGGCTGGACAAGCCGGGCGGCGGGCTCTCCGGTGGGCAACAGCAGCGGTTGTGCATCGCGCGAGCCATCGCGGTGCAACCCGACGTACTGTTGATGGATGAGCCTTGCTCGGCGCTGGATCCGATCTCGACGATGGCCATCGAAGAGCTGATCTCCCAGCTCAAGCAGGACTACACCATCGTCATCGTCACCCACAACATGCAGCAGGCGGCGCGGGTGAGTGATCAGACGGCGTTCTTCAACCTGGAGGCCGTCGGGAAGCCCGGCCGGTTGGTCGAGATCGACGGCACCGAGAAGATCTTCTCTAATCCGAGACTTAAGGAAACCGAGGACTACATCTCGGGTCGCTTTGGCTGACTTATTACCGGATTCGGCTACCGTGTGGTTGCCACGCCGACTGCCGAAGGAGCGCCGTTGAGGATCAACCGATTCGGTATCGTCTCGAGCCTACTGGCGGCCGTACTGCTGACGGTCGTGGCTTGCGGTGGTGGCGGATCGTCGTCGGTCTCGGGCGCGGGCTCGTCAGCGGTGCAGTGCGGCGGCAAGCAGAGGCTGACCGCGAGCGGGTCGACGGCCCAGGCGCACGCCATCGAACAGTTCGTCTACGCCTACATCCGGGCTTGCCCCGACTACACCCTGAACTACCGGGCCAACGGCTCTGGCACCGGCATCGCCGAATTCTCCAGTGGGCAAACGGAATTAGCCGGTTCCGACTCTCCTCTCGATCCGTCGAACGGTGAGCCGCAGCGGGTGGCCGCGCGGTGCGGCTCAACGCCTTGGCACCTGCCTACGGTCTTCGGTCCGATTGCCGTGACCTACAACATCGGCGGCGTCAATGAACTCGACCTCGATGGGCCCACGTTGGCCAAGATCTTCAACGGCACCATCACCAAGTGGGATGACCCCGCGGTGAAAGCTCTCAACAAGGACGCGGCATTGCCTGCCGAGCCCATCCACGTGGTGTACCGCAGCGACGASTCCGGAACCACCGACAACTTCCAGAAGTACCTCGACGTCGCCTCCGACGGCTCCTGGGGCCGCGGCGTGGGCAAGACCTTCAACGGAGGTACCGGGGTCGGAGCCGCCGGCAACGACGGCACCTCGGCGATGCTGCGCACCACCGAGGGGGCGATCACCTACAACGAGTGGTCCTACGCGGTGGGTCGCGAGCTCAACATGGCCCAGATCATCACGTCGGCGGGTCCGCAACCGGTGAACATCTCCGTCGACTCGGTGGATAAGACCATCGCCGGCGCCAAGTTCAGCGGTGCCGGCAACGACCTGGTGGTGGATACCTCGTCGTTCTACAAGCCGACTGTGGCGGGCGCCTACCCGATCGTGCTAGTGACCTACGAGATCGTCTGCTCCAAATACCCCGACCCCTCGACGGCGCAAGCGGTCAAGGCGTTTATGCAAGCGGCGATCGGCGACGGACAGCAGGATCTGGACCAGTACGGCTATATTCCGCTGCCGCCGGAATTCACGTCGAAATTGAAGACGGCGGTCGACGCTATTTCCTGATCGTCGAGGTCTGCGGCGATCCATTTTGACTGGTAACCTTTGGTTAATCTTCTGTTCACCGCAACAGTTGATCGCGTGATGCCAAACCTGACCGGGTGAATGGAGCGTCGTGAACAATAACGGACCGGCTTCCCAGGTGGGTTCCCAATTCGGTCCTTACCGGTTGCTTCGGCTGCTGGGGCGAGGTGGCATGGGTGAGGTCTATGAGGCCGAGGACACCCGCAAGCACCGATCGGTCGCACTGAAGCTGATCGCCCCCGTACTGTCGGGCAATCCGGCATTCCGAATCCGGATGCAACGCGAGGCCGACGCCGCGGGCCGGCTGACCGAGCCGCACGTGGTGCCCATCCACGACTACGGCGAGATCGACGGCCAGATGTTCGTCGAGATGCGGCTGATCGACGGCAACGACCTCGGCATGGAGTTGCAGCACTCCGGCTCGCTGGCCCCGGCGCGCGCCGTGGCGGTGATCGAACAGGTGGCCGCCGCTCTGGATGCCGCGCACGCCAGCGGAATCACCCATCGCGACATCAAGCCGGCGAACATCCTGCTCACCCGCGATGATTTCGCCTACCTGGTCGATTTCGGCATCGCCCGGGCCGCGGCAGATCCCGGCCTGACCCAGACCGGGATGGCGCTGGGCACCTACAACTACATGGCGCCCGAGCGGTTCAGTGGGGGCGAGGTCGACTACCGTGCCGACATCTATTCGTTGGCCTGCGTGCTGAGCGAGTGTCTGAGCGGTCAGCCGCCGTACCGGAGCGAGACCATTGAACGACTGATCGCCTCCCATCTGATGGAGCCCGCCCCGCGGCCCAGCCAGCTGCGGCCGGGCCAGGTACCGATCGGATTGGACCAGGTGATCGCCAGGGGGATGGCGAAGAATCCGCGGGAGCGATACAGCAGCGCCGGCGACCTGGCCCGCGCCGCACATGATGCGCTCACCACCGCGGAGCAGCATCAGGCCGCGATGATCGTCCAGCAGGGCGGTGTGGCCACCCGAATGGCCAGCGCCGTCAGTGCCTCCACCAACGGCGGCGCGAGCTCTCCGGCCAACGGCAACCGCCAACAGCCGGCCGGCTACGCACACCGTGCCTATGAAGCGAACTCCTACGACCAGCCACACGAGCAGACTCAGATGCGGCCCGTCCCGAGCGGGTGGCGGGACCGGCCGGCGGCGCAGCCCCCGGCCGCCGCACCGGCGTTTGCCGCCGAGGCAAAGAACCGTGGGAATCGCCGATGGTTGGTGCCGGCCGCGGCCGCCGCGGCGCTGCTGTTAGCCACCGGTGTGGGGGGCTACGCGGTCACCCACCGTTCGGAGACATCGCCCGGGAAGACGGTGTCGGCGAACGGGCAGAGTGTGCTGCCCTTGGAGGGGCTGAGCTTCCGGCTCTCCCCGGGCGGGTTGGCGCTGGACAGTAGCGGAAACGTCTACGTCACCAACCAGAGCATGTACGGCCGGGTGGTGAAGCTGGAACCGGGATCGAACACCCCGGTGATGCTGCCGTTCACCGGGCTCTACGAACCGCAAGGCGTAGCAGTCGATCGGGCCGGCGCGGTGTACGTCACCGACTTCAACAATCGGGTGGTGAAGCTGGACCCGGATTCCCACGTCCAGTCCGAGCTGCCGTTCACCGGGCTGAATTACCCGGAAGGCCTGGTGGTGGACAACGACGGCAGCGTCTATGTCGCCGACCGGGGTAACAATCGGGTGGTCAAGTTGCCGGCCGGGGCCGACGCCCAGGTGGTGCTGCCGTTCGCCGGGCTGCACAATCCCGACGACGTGGCTGTCGACTCCTCCGGCAACGTCTACGTCACCGACACCGACAACGATCGGGTGGTGCGGCTCGCCGCCGGATCCAATACCCAGAGCGTGCTTCCGTTCACCGGTCTCGATGCCCCGTGGGGCGTCGCCGTCGACGGGGCCGGCAACGTCTTCGTCACCAACCACGACAGCCACACCGTGGTGAAGCTAGCCGCCGGGGCCAATACCCAGACGAAGCTGCCGTTCACCGGACTGAACACCCCACTGCAGGTCGTGGTCGGTGCGGACGGCACCCTTTACGTCGCCGACCGGGGCAACAACCGCGTCGTGAAACTGGTCGGCGGCACCGAACCGCGGGGCTGATGCGGCGGTTCCAGCGTCGGCTCTCCTTCGTCGAGCCTCGCTAAACCGCCGGGTTGATGCGGCGGTTCCAGCGCCGGTCAGCGGTCGTGGACGGAGGTGAGCCGCGTCGCCACCGCTGCCACGATCGCGCTCACTGCGACCAGGATGATCAGCGTCAGCGCGGCACCCCAGACTCGGGCGGCCCCGGCGGCCTCCGGGTTCCCCAGCTCGGAGTAGATCAGCAGCGGCAGCGAAGACATGTTGTCGCGAAAGACGTCATAGTTGATCGAGCGGCTGTAGCCCACCAGCACCAGTACGGGGGCGGTCTCGCCGATGATCCGGGCGATCGACAAGAAGATCCCCGACAGGATGCCGGAGAGCGCGGTGGGAATGACGATGCGCAGGATCGTCTTCCATCGCGGCACCCCTAGGGCGTAGCTGGCCTCCCGCAGCTCGTCGGGGACCAGGCGCAGCATCTCCTCGGTGGAACGCACCACGATCGGCAACATCAGCAGTGCCAGCGCCAGCGACACCGCGAAGGCGCTCTGCTCGAAGTTGAGGGTGGCGATCCACAGGCTGAAGACGAACAGCGACGCCACGATCGAAGGCACTCCGGCAAGCACGTCGACCATGAAGGTGGTCAAACGCGCCCAGCGGCCGCCGCCGTACTCGATCAGGTAGATCGCCGTCATCAGCCCCAGCGGTACCGCCAGTACGGCGGCCATCCCGGCTTGCACCAAAGTGCCGTACAGCGCGTGGTACACCCCGCCGGCGAACTCTTCGGGCAGTACGCCGCGCAGTGAGTGCGTCCACCAGCTGAGATTGGTGATCGCGTGCCAACCGCGAGACACCACGACCCAGAGCAGCCAGACCAATGGGACCGCCGCGACGGCGAACGAGGACACGAACGCCGCCGTGGCGAGCTTGTCCGTCAGCCGACGCCGAAGGCTGAGGTGATCGCGACGCGGCACCGATGGTTTGACCGGCGTGTCGAGCAGTTGGGCGGTCATCCGTTGACCTTGCCGCCGGCCACCGCGCGCGCGGCGGCATTGACGAAGAATGTGAGTGCGAACAATGCGAACCCCGCGGCGATATAGGCGCCGGTCGGCAGTGGAGCGCTGAACTCCGATGCCGCCGACGCGATTTTGGAGGCGAACGTGTACCCGCCATCGAACAGCGACCAGTTCCCGGGCTTGGCCGCGGCCCGCAGGATGATCAGCATCGCGACCGTCTCGCCCAGCGCCCGTCCCAGGCCCAGCATCGCCGCGGCGATCACGCCGCTGCGGCCATAGGGCAGCACGGCCATGCGGACCACCTCCCACCGAGTGGCGCCCAGGGCTTGGGCGGCTTCGATGTGAGCGAATGGGGTCTGCCGGAATACCTCCCGCGAGACCGAGGTGATGATCGGCAGGATCATCACCGCCAGCACGATGCCCGCGGTGAAGATCGTGCCACCGCCGGCCAGCGACACGTTGCCCTTATGGAACAGGAACAGCCAGCCGAAGTGACTTCGGAGGAATCGCATCATCGGCACCAGCATCGGCGCCAGCACAAAGATCCCCCAGAGGCCGAAGATGATGGACGGCACCGCTGCCAGCAGGTCGATCACCACGGCAAACGGTCGGGTCAACCGCCGGGGTGCGTACTGGGTGAGGAAGATCGCGATGCCCACCGAGATCGGTACCGCCAATATCAACGCGAACACCGAACTCAACACCGTGACCATCAGCAGGTCCCGGATGCCGAACGACAGGTGATCGGGATCGTTGGTGCGGAAGTCCGGGCTGGTGAAGAAATTCGCCTCGTTGGCCAGCAACGACGGGACGGCGCGCACCAGCAGGAAGATCGCGATCAGCGCGATCGCCACCACCACCGTCGATCCGGCCGAGACCGCGGCCGCCCGGAACAGCCGCTCACCGCGCGGYGAGCGGCTGTTCGCCAAGGGCGTCGAGGGAAGCCCGGGGGTCACGAGATGGCGTCGACCGCGGACGCCAGGCGAGCCTTGAAAGCCTCGGGGATCGGCACGTAGCCGTTGTCGGCCAGACCGCTCTGGCCCGCGCCGATGGTGGACTTCAGGAACAAGCGCACCGCGGTACCGACGTCAGCCTCCGGGTACTTCGAGCACACCACCTCGTAGGTGGCGAGCACGATCGGGTAAGAGCCCGTCTGAGTCGGCTGGTAGAACGACGCCGTGTCGAGCACCAGGTCGTTACCTTGCCCCTTGATCGTGGCACCGGCGATGGTCTTACCGACCGACTCGGTGCTGATAGCGACCGGATCGGGCCCGGCGGAGGTGACGATCTGGGCAGTCGCCAGATTCTTGGCCTGGGCGAATGACCACTCGTTGTAGGTGATCGCCCCCTCGGTGGAGGCGATGGCTCCGGCCGTGCCGTCGTTGCCCTTGGCGCCTTCACCGACGCCACCATTGAACGACTTGCCGACGCCCTTGCCCCAGGCCCCGCCGGAGGCGGCATCCAGGTACTGCTGGAAGTTGTCGGTGGTCCCGGACTCGTCGCTGCGGAACACCACGTGGATCGGCTGGGCGGGCAGCGTGGCCGTCGGGTTGAGCGCCTTGATTGCTGCGTCATCCCAGCTGGTGATGGCTCCGTTGAAGATCTTCGCGGCGGTCGGGCCGTCGAGAATCAGCGTGTCGACGCCCGGGATGTTGTAGGTGATCGCGATGGGGCCGAACACCACCGGCAGGTTCCATGCCGGGGATTCGCAGCGCTGCTGCGCCTCGGCGTAGTCGTCGCCGCTCAGCGGAACGTCGGAGCCGGCGAAGTCGGTCTGGCCGCCCACGAACTCCCGGATACCGGCGCCCGATCCGTTGGCCGTGTAGTTGACGTTGTGGTCGGGACACTCGTCGATGAACGCCTTGACGAACCGGGCCATCGCGTTCTGCTGGGCGGTCGATCCGCTGGCTTTCAGCGTGTCCGTGCCGCCGCAGTTGCCGCCCGCGGCCGCCGAGCTCGAGGTCGTCTTCTCACCGGTGTCGGCGTTCTTATCGCTGCCGCACCCGGATAACACCAATGCGCCGGTCGCCACAATGCCCAGCGTCGTGCCAATTCCGTTCAGTTTCACTTTGCCCTTTCGCAGACAAATTAGGGTGATGATCACTGGCGCGCCATCACGGATCAACCCGGCCGATAATTCGCAACATCGCGTGCTATCCGGGTCACTTCTCTATTTAATGCGGTGCACGAAGGTTACGGTAGGGTGAACAGCCATGATCTAACGGTGGAATTCTGGTGGAATTGGGATGACGCTGATAATGACTGGCTAAATGCCAGATGACAGGTGGGTCGCCCCGGCCCGTAAGCTTCGCGAAGTGGTGGAACCGTCCGTCGCGCAGTTGCGCACGCTCCTCGATGAGCTGACCCTGCGGGACGCGGTCTACTTCGGACGGCGCCTGAAGGACCTGCGGGGCGCAAAGCCCGAGCAGGTGCGAAAACTGGCCGAGCGGATGGGCGAGGCGCAAGCGCTGGTTGCCGCGCGCCGGGCCGCAGTGCCGGATGTCCGCTATCCCGACCTGCCGGTCAGCGCCCGCCGCGACGAGATCGCCGCGGCGATTCGGGATCACCAGGTCGTGGTGGTGGCCGGCGAGACCGGTTCCGGTAAAACCACTCAGCTGCCCAAGATATGCCTGGAGCTCGGTCGCGGAATTCGCGGCACCATCGGCCACACCCAGCCGCGGCGGCTGGCCGCCCGCACCGTTGCTCAGCGCATCGCCGACGAATTGGCCAGCCCGCTAGGCGATGTCGTCGGGTACGCGGTCCGGTTCACCGACCGGGTGTCCGATCGGACCCTGATCAAGCTGATGACCGACGGCATCCTGCTCGCCGAGCTCGAACGCGACCGGCGGTTGCTGCGCTACGACACGCTGATCATCGACGAGGCGCATGAACGCAGCCTCAACATCGACTTTCTGCTCGGCTATCTGCGGGAGTTGTTGCCGCGCCGGCCAGATCTGAAGGTGATCATCACCTCGGCCACCATCGAACCTCAGCGCTTCGCAGCGCACTTCGGCGGAGCCGAATATGGGCGCGGTGGCGGAGCCGAATATGGGCGCGGTGGCGGAGCCGAATATGGGCGCAGCGCGCACAACGGTGGGGGAGCGCCGATCGTCGAGGTGTCCGGCCGCAGCTACCCGGTGGAAATCCGGTATCGCCCACTGGAGCTCCCGGTCAGCCCGGAGGTCGCAGACGATTCCACCGACCCTAACGACCCGGATCGAGAGATCATCCGGACCGAGACGCGCGACGAGATCGAGGCGATCGTCGACGCGGTGCACGAACTGTCCGCCGAACCGCCCGGCGACATTCTGGTGTTCCTGTCCGGCGAACGCGAGATCCGCGACACCGCCGAGGCTCTCGGCGGGCTGCCCAACACCGAGATTCTTCCGTTGTACGCGCGGCTGTCCACCGCAGAGCAGCAGAAGGTGTTCGCCCGGCCCCGTTCGGGGCCGCAGAAGAACCGCATTGTGCTGGCCACCAACGTGGCTGAGACATCGCTGACGGTACCGGGCATCCGCTACGTGATCGATCCGGGCAACGCACGTATCTCCCGCTACAGTCGCCGGCTGAAGGTGCAGCGGCTCCCGATCGAACCCATCTCGCAGGCCTCCGCCGCCCAGCGCAGCGGCCGGTGCGGCCGCACGGCGCCCGGGATCTGCATCCGGCTCTACAGCGAAGTCGACTTCGACACGCGACCGCGCTACACCGACCCCGAGGTGTTGCGCACGAACCTGGCGGCTGTGTTGCTGCGGATGGCGTCGCTGCGGCTGGGTGCGGTGGAAGACTTCGGCTTCCTCGACCCTCCCGATTCGCGCAGCATCCGCGACGGGGTCGCGTTGCTGGTCGAACTCGGGGCGTTCACCGCGCAGGGGGCGATCACCGATGTGGGCCGTCGGCTGGCCCGGCTGCCGGTGGACCCGCGCTTGGGCCGGATGATCCTGGCTGCTGAGACCGAGGGCTGTGTGCGCGAGATGCTGGTGCTCGCCGCCGCCCTGACCATCCCCGACCCCAGGGAGCGGCCGGTCGATCGGGAGGAGGCGGCCCGGGCCAAACATGCCCGGTTCGTCGACGACGATTCCGACTTCACCGCCTACCTCAACTTGTGGTCGTACCTATCAGAGCAGCGGAAGGCTTTGAGCGGCAGTGCGTTTCGCCGCATGTGCCGTAATGAGTTCCTGCACTACCTGCGGATTCGGGAATGGCAGGACCTGGTCGGTCAGCTGCGCAGCATCGCCGCCGATATCGGCATCCGTGAATCTGGTGAGCCCGCTCAACCGGCTGCTGTGCACGCTGCGTTGTTGGCCGGGTTGTTGTCGCATGTCGGGATGCGGCGCGAGGACGGCCGGGAGTTCGCCGGTGCACGCAACTCGAAATTCGTGTTGGCGCCCGGATCGGTGCTGGCCAAACGACCGCCGCGCTGGACGATGGTCGCTGAACTGGTGGAGACCAGCCGGCTGTTCGGGCGGACCGCCGCGCGCATCCAGCCGGAAACCGTCGAGCGGGTGGCGGGCGATCTGGTGCAGCGCAGCTACAGCGAGCCGCATTGGGATGCCAAGCGCGGCGAGGTGATGGCCTTCGAAAAGGTGACGCTCTACGGGTTGCCGCTGGTGGCGCGCCGCCGGGTGGGCTACGCCCGGGTGGAGCCCGTGGTGGCCCGCGCGCTGTTCATCCGGCATGCGCTGGTCGACGGCGACTGGGTGGCCCGGCACCGATTCCTCGCCGACAACGCAGCGCTGCGCACCCAGCTGCACGAGCTGGAGGACAGGGTCCGTCGTCGCGACCTGATCGTCGACGACGACACCGTGTATGACCTCTACGACACAAGGATTCCCGCCGAGGTGGTCTCGGCACGGCACTTCGACGGCTGGTGGAAGAAGCAGCAGAAGATTACCCCTGACCTGCTGACCTTCACTCGCGATGAGCTGCTGCGGGCCGACGAGACACTCGGCGCCGACCGGCCGGACAGTTGGGCGACCGCCGATCTCGCGTTGCCGCTGAGCTATCGCTTCGAGCCGGGCGCCGCCGACGACGGGGTCACCGTCCATGTCCCGATCGATGTGCTGGCACGCCTCGGCGGCGACGAGTTCGCCTGGCAGGTACCGGCGCTGCGCGAAGAGCTGATCACCGCGCTGATCCGCTCCCTGCCCAAAGACCTGCGTCGTAACTTTGTCCCGGCGCCCGACACCGCGCGCGCGGTGCTGTCGTCGATCGGGCCGTCAGGCGAGCCGCTGCTGGAGACGCTGGTCCACGAGCTGCGTCGCCGCACCGGTGTGCTGGTCGGAATCGATGCCTTCGACCTGAGCAAGGTGCCGGCGCACCTGCGGGTGACCTTCGCCGTTCAGGCCGCCGACGGCACAGAGGTGGCTCGCGGCAAAGACCTTGGCGTCTTGCAGGATCGGCTGGCGGCGTCCGCCCGCGCGGCGGTCGCCGATGCGGTCGGCGCGGAGCTGGAACGCAGCGGGCTGCGCAGCTGGCCGGACGACGTGGACACGCTGCCGCGGGTCGTCCAGCGGGTGGTAGCTGGGCGCGCCGTTCGTGGCTTCCCGGCTTTTGTCGATGCCGGTGCCACCGCGCAGCTGCGGGTGTTCTCCACCCAGGCGCAGCAGGGCTCCGCGCTCGGCCCCGGTATCCGCCGGTTGCTGCGCTGCGACATTCCTTCGCCGGTCAAAACTGTGGAGCGTCAGCTGGATTCGTCGACCCGGCTGATGCTCAAGGCGAACCCGGATGGGACGTTGGCCGCGCTCATCGACGACTGTGCCGACGCTGCGACCGATGCGTTGGCACCAATACCGGTGTGGACCCGCGACGAGTACACAGTGCTGCGGAATAGGGTGGCCGCCGAGCTGGTGCCGACCACGGTTGACGTGATTACCCGAGTTGCGCAGGTGCTGGCCGCGGCCCGCGACACCCAAGTGGCGCTGCCGGCGCAGCCGCCGCCCGCCCAGGCCGAGGCGTTCGCCGATATCGTCGGCCAGCTGGATGCGCTGCTGGCGCCCGGTTTTGTCACCGCCACCGGTCGCGCGCATCTTGGGGATCTCATCCGCTACCTCACCGCGGTCCGTCGCCGGGTGGAGCAGCTGCCCCGCGCGTTGCAGGCTGACCGGGAACGGATGGCTCGGGTACACGCGGTGCAGCATGCCTACCAGGACCTCTTGGCGACCCTGCCCACCGCTCGCCATCGCGACAACGATGTGCGCGACATCGCGCGCCAGATCCAAGAGCTACGGGTGAGTCTGTGGGCTCAGCAGCTCGGTACCCCGCGCCCAGTCAGCGAACAGCGCATCTACCGGGCGATCGACGCGCTACTCGCTTGACGGCAGGGTGTGCTCGTCGGGAAACTTGCCAGTCGCCTGGAAGATCACCCGACGAGCGACCTCGACGGCGTGGTCGGCGAACCGCTCGTAGAACCGCCCGAGCAGCGTCACGTCCACGGCTGCGGCCACTCCGTGCCGCCACTCCTTGTCCATCAGCACCGAGAACAGGTGCCGGTGCAGGTCGTCCATCGCGTCGTCTTCTTCGCGGATCCGGGCGGCCTTTTCCGGGTCGCGCGACAACAGCACCTCTTGCGCACTGTTGCCCAACTCGACTGCAAGCCTGCCCATTTCGGCGAAGTACCCGTTGACCTCTTCGGGCAGTGCGTGCTGCGGGTGGCGACGGCGGGTGATCTTGGCGACGTGCAGGGCCAATGCGCCCATCCGGTCGATGTCGGCCACCATCTGAATGGAGCTGACGATCGCGCGCAGGTCCCCGGCAACCGGGGCCTGCAACGCCAACAGCACAAAGGAGCTTTCCTCGGCGCGGGTACTCATCGCGGCGATCTGCTCGTGATCGGTGATCACCTGCTCGGCCAGCATCAAGTCGGCTTGCAACAGGGCCTGGGTGGCGCGTTCCATTGCTGCCCCGGCCAAGCCGCACATCTTGCCGAGCTGTTCGGCCAGATCCGAGAGTTGCTCGTGGTACGCGGTTCGCATGCCCTCAAGACTAACCGTGGACCGCGATCCGCGCGGGTTGGGCGGGAGTGGGCGCTACTCGCAGGTGGTGTCGGCGGCGTTGGTGACGGTCAGGTCATCGGGTAGTTCGGTCGGCTCGACGCTGGCACCGCGGTTGAGTTGCACACTGACCTGCGAGCCGCTGGCGACGGGCTTGGTCACGGCACGGAAGTCTGACCCGAGCACGACGCGGACGATGCCGCCCAGTCCGCTGACCCGCTCGATCGGCGCGCCCGACAATGCCGAGGACACCGTGGCGGCGGCCTGCTCGTTTCCGGGGGAGTACAACACTTTGGTGGCCTTGACGGTGCCGGGGTAGTCGTCGGCGTTGTCGACGTTGAAGCCCCACCGTTGCAGGCTTTCGGAGGTGGCGCCGGCCAGGCCGGATTGCTCGGTGGCGTTGGACACCCGGACCATGACATCGGCGGGTGAGGTCGTGACTGCGTGCACCTGTTCGCTGAGCGGTTTGACCACCGGGTCGGTCGGGGCGCCGGGCACAGCGGTGGACGGGGTCGTGGGGCTGGCTGCCGCCGTGGTCGGAACCGCGGTGGCGTTGTGGTCGTTCTCGCCGGGCAGGGGGTCATCGTTGATGATGGCGTCGAACAGTGCCCGCATGTCATCCATCCGGGGGACCTCGTCGCCGTTCTCATCGGTCTCACTTGTCGGCACCGTGACGAAGGTGATGTGGCCGGCGGCGACCTTCTGCAAAGACTGGCCGAGGTTCACCAGGTCTTTGGTGGTGACGTTGTCTACCGAGCTGTCGCCGATGAACATGTTGACCACGTTGTTGAGCTTGGTCGGCGAGAAGAAGGTGTTGGTGGAGATCAACGACCGCAGCAGCGACGACAGGAACAGTTGCTGGCGCTTGATGCGACCGTAGTCGCCGTTGTCCTCGGTGGTGACGTGCCGGGCTCGTACGTAGTTCAGCGCGGTGCCGCCGTTGACTCGCTGGCGTCCGGTGTCTTCGAGGACGCTGCCCAGCACCAGGTCGTATAGCGGGCTGGGGGTGCACACCTCGACTCCGCCCAGCGCGTCGACCATCTTGCCGAATCCGACGAAGTCGACGGCCATGAACCGGTTGATCGCCAGTCCGGACAGTTTCTGAATCTCCTTGACCAGGCACTTGGGCCCGCCGAAGGCGTACGTCGAGTTCAGCTTCGTCTCGGTGTAGACGATGTCGTCGCTGTAGGTTCCGGTTTCCTCGTCATAGATCGGCCCGTAGGCACCGGTCGCGGAATTCCAGGCCTCGCACTGGATGGGGGTGATCGCCAGGTCGCGGGGGAACGACACCACCACCACGCGTTTCCGGTTCGCCGGGATGTTGACCAGCATGATCGTGTCGGAGCGAGCTCCGTCGGCGTCTTCGGTGCTGCCGGCGCCGATGGCGCTGTTGGCGCCGGCGCGGGTGTCGGCGCCGACGATCAGGAAGTTCTCGTCGCCGTACTGGCCGGCCGCATCGAGAATGTCGTGCGAGTTGGGGTCCAATGCGCTGACGTGGTTGAGGCTGCGGTTTTTCGAAGAGCTCCACTGCCAGGCCGACCCGGTCAGCACCAGGGCGAGGATCGCCATCATGGCCGCGACCGCCCGCCCGGCGAGCCGCGCCCGGTGATGGGGCCCGTGCGGGGCCGGTTCGGCGACCGCCGGCGGCGTGCGGCGAGGCGGGTCGATTCGCGCCGGCGGTTCAGCGAGGCTCGACGGAGGAGAGGCGAAGCTGGGACCGCCGTATAAACCCCGCAGCATGTCGGGTCCGAATGAACCCGGCAACTCGGTGGTGGCTGGCAACTCGTCCCAGTCGGGGGCACCGGCCGGCTCGAGTGATGTGCCGTGAATACGGTCGAGGTCGGGCACTTCCGACGGGTAGGCCACTTCGGCGATGTCGGGCATGGGGTCCGCTACATCGGCGAGTTCGAGCGCCGCATACTCGGACTCGGGCTCGAAAACGGCGGCGGCCTCGGCCGGCTCGACGGGTTCCACGGGTTCGACGAACTCGGCTACTTCGCGACGTTCGGGTGGCACTGCGGCGGCCCGGCGCTGACTGCGTCCACCGGATGGCGGAGGCTCGGCATTGACCCTGGCGATCAGGTCGGCGACGCTCACCGACCCGTTGCGACGCCGGGACGCGTTTCGCCGGTGCGGGACGGGGGCGTCCGCAGGCGAGTTCTGCCAGCGCTCCCAAGGTGCGGGTCCGGGCGGTGTCATTGTCATCAGCTGACGGTCGCCGTCATCGGGGCCCTCCGGAGCCCAGCGGCCAGGAGTGGCGCTATCGCCGTCACTCATGTCCTCAGGAGCCTCCGAGTCTTCGGTACCAGCGCGCGTCGCTCGCACGCCGATGCGGTACGGATGATCGGCATTGATCTCCGCACCTGGATCTGCCTCCGCAGAGACGATCCCTGCCTGGGGCAATAAGGTACTTAGTCTACTGAGAACTTTCCAGACACGCGATGTCGACAAAGTCTCATTTCAGCCACCAGAGTGCATAATGTCCGCGCCGGCCGGCACCGCACAGTCATCCGGGTCGTCCAACCAGCCTTCGGGCAGGGTGACCTTGGCCGGTGAGCCCTGACGTCCGCGAGGGCCGGTGGCGGCCGCGGGGAAAGGGACGGAGACGTCCAGCTGCGTGAGCAGCCCGTCGAGCTCGGACAGCGTGGTCACCATCGCCAGCTCGCGCCGCAGCTCGGAACCGGCGGGGAATCCGTGCAGGTACCAGGCGACATGCTTGCGGATCTCGCGCATGCCCTTGTCCTCGCCGAAGTGTTGGGCCAGCAGGTCGCCGTGGCGGCGGATGATGTCGGCGACTTCGCCCAGCGTGGGCGGAGTGGGGGCGGGCCGGCCTGCGAAAGCCGCCGAGAGCTCGGCGAACAACCACGGGCGCCCCAGGCAGCCACGGCCGATCACTACCCCGTCACAGCCGGTGGCCGCCATCATGGCCAGCGCATCGCCGGCTTCGAAGATGTCTCCGTTGCCCAATACCGGAATCGACCGGACCTGCGCTTTGAGCGCCGCGATCTGCTCCCAGTCGGCGGTGCCGGAATAGCGCTGCGATGCGGTCCGGGCGTGCAGGGCCACCGCTGCGGCCCCTTCGGTCTCGGCGATGCGCCCGGCGTCCAGATGGGTGTGGTGGGCGTCATCGATGCCGATCCGGAATTTCACGGTCACCGGAATATCGGTGCCGGCAGTGCCGCGCACCGCCGCGGCGACGATATTGCCGAAGAGCCGGCGCTTGTAGGGCAGCGCCGACCCGCCGCCGAGGCGGGTCACCTTGGGCACCGGGCAGCCGAAATTCATGTCGATGTGGTCGGCGAGTCCTTCATCGGCGATCATCTTCGCCGCGGCGTAAGTGGTGTCGGGGTCGACGGTGTAGAGCTGCAGCGAGCGCGGTGACTCCTCCGGCCC
Organism: Mycobacterium sp. P7213; assembly: GCF_900604305.1. Lineage (NCBI taxonomy): Bacteria > Bacillati > Actinomycetota > Actinomycetes > Mycobacteriales > Mycobacteriaceae > Mycobacterium > Mycobacterium sp. P7213. Next base: position 55,825 of record NZ_UWOA01000013.1, on the reverse strand, counting down.
GAACGTTGTCATGTGCAGGGTGGCGGGGTGTCGTTCGACGAGCGCGCGTGCGGTCACCATCTCGCAGACATAGAGCCCGCTCACCGTTCCGACCCGGGACTGTTCCAACTCGCGGCACAGAGTGCGGAACGCGACGTTGGTGACGCCGGCCATCGGTGCCAGCACCACGGGGCTGGCGAGCTGGAGCGATCCGATCCGCAGTGCGGGCTGCGTCTCGACCAGGCCGCCACCATTGACTACGGCGCTGATGGCTCCAACACCTTCTTGGCGGCGCGCTTCTCGGCCATCTTGGCCTCGCGCTCGAGCCGGCGTTGCTTGGCCAGCTCGAACTTCTCGCACGTGTCGTCCAACTCGGCGACGATCTTGCCGATCTCCTCTTGGTAGCGGGCTGCCTCGCCGCTGAACTCTCGCTCCAGGATGCCCCACTTCTTCAGCACCGGCATCACCACGTCGTCGCGGTGGATGATGGGGTCATAGACGCCGCCGACTGCGATGATCACGGCCTTGCGGCGAAACTCCGGGACGACGAATCCGGGCATCTGGAAGTTGGCCAGCACCCGGTGCAGCGAGCGCATCGCCTGTTCCGGCGCGATGTCGAAGCCGACGGCACTGACATCGCGGTAGAAGATCATGTGCAGGTTCTCGTCGTGCGAGATCCGGGCCAGCAGCTGGTCGGCAATCGGGTCGTTGCAGGCCTGGCCGGTGTTGCGATGCGAGATCCGGGTGGCCAGTTCCTGGAAGCTGACATAGATGACCGAGTCGAACAGGCTCTCGGCGAACAGGTCGCCGGAGACCTGGTGGTTCTGGCCCGGGCTGAAACCGCGGTTGACGGTCTCCATCCGCAGCGTTTCCAGTTCGATGGGGTCGCAGTTGCGGGTGACCACCAGGTAGTCGCGCAGGGCGATACCGTGCCGGTTCTCCTCAGCGGTCCAGCGGTTGACCCAGGTGCCCCAGGGGGCGTCCATGGTGAAGTTCATCGCGATCTCGCGGTGATACGAAGGCAGGTTGTCCTCGGTGAGCAGGTTCTGCACCATTGCGGTCCGAGCGACCTCGGACAGTTTCGACTGCTCAGGATGCCAATCTTGCCCACCGAGCGCGTAGTAGTTCTTGCCCTCCGACCAGGGGATGTAGTCGTGGGGGTTCCAGTCCTTGGCCATCGAGAAGTGTCGGTTGATGAGCTTCTCCACGACAGGCTCGAGCTCGTGCAGCAACTCTACGTCGGTCCATTCCCGCGTCATGCCAGCTCCCCAGATATCTGTGTCGACTAGTTGCAGGCAATATATCTGTACCTGTCGGTAGCATCAAGTTTTCCCGATGCGTGTTTGGCTGTGAACTTGCGGCCCCGGCTTAGCGCGAGATCTGAGCGCTGAGCAGCATGCCGACGCAGAAGTCGATGAACTGGCCGCGGCTGGCCTGGAGTCGGCCGTCCAGGTAGGCCGCGAACAGGGTGGTCAGCGCGCCGATCAGGCCGGTCGCCACCATCTGCTGGACTGCCGCATCATCGATACGAGTCAGGGTGCGCTGCAGCATCACGATGAAGTCCGGCATCCATTTGGCGCCCGCGCTGGCCAGCGCAGGCTCGCGCTCCGGGGCCAGTAGCAACGCCCGGCCACGCGCTGGGTCATCGACCATGAGGGTGATGAAGCCTTCCACGGCTTCTCGGGGGCTGCGGACCGACAGCATCGCCGCCAGCGCCCGTGTGCACACGTCGTCATATACCTCGCGCACAAACTCGTCGCGGTCGGCGAAGCTCTCGTAGAAATAGCGCTCGGTCAGTGCGGCCGCGCGACATACCGACCGGATGGTCAGGGCGGGCCCGCGTGGGTCGCCGAGCAACTGCACGCCGACGGCGAGGAACTCATCTCGGCGCAGGGCCTGACGTTCGATCAGTGAGGCTCCCGCCCAGCGGCCCCGGCGTTGGCTGGAAGACACTTCGGCATCTCCCCTCGGCTCGGCCTGGCGACGCGCGTGGCCGACCTCGGCGACGCTCGATGTCGGTTCCATCATGGTGCAAGGCGTTTTGGGCGGGTGGTCGCCCCGCCGGGGCAGGTGGACCGGCGGCGCTGACCGGGTGGCTAGTCAACATCGCATTGGTCCAGACAATAGCGCCGGCCGGCTCACGGGTTCCGCTCTTGACTCTGCGCTTGCCCCTGCGGAATAGTATTCTTCAGAACGAAGAATGACATATGTTGTCCGGACAAATCCGCGATCTCGGTGTCGGTCGGGCATCCGAATCGCGTTCTGTGCCAGGTGAAAGCGGGTCATTGCGGATCATTGCACTCCTCCCAGCCTGTCGAGCGATTTCAACCTCCTGGACCTTCGCGGCCGGATCGTGGTGGTGTCGGGCGCCGGCGGCGGCGGGATCGGCACGACGATCACCGCGATGGCCGCCCAGGCGGGAGCCACCGTGATCGCGGTGAGCCGCTCGCAGGAAAACCTCCGCGAGCACATCACGCCGCTGGCCGAGCGGGGTCTGGCGGTGATACCCGTGGCCGCCGACGCCTCCACCGACGAGGGTGTCGCCACGGTGCTCGAAGCGGCGCAAGGTGCCAATGGGCAGCTCTACGGACTGGTCAACGTCGCCGGTGGTGCGGAGCCGGCGACCTGGATGCCGTCGACCAGGGTGGCGCGCGCCGATTGGCGAAAGATCTTTACGCTCCACGACTCGGTCATCGTCGTGCAGGGCCGGACGAGTTTCGGGCCCTCCACAACGTCTGCATGCACCGCGGCCGCCGACTCGTGGAAATCCCCGCTGGGGCGAAGAACGCTTGCGTGCGCCCGCAAGTCGTTCGTCTGCGCTGGAGCACTACGGGCGGGTCGACATCGTCATCTACATGGCGGAAACGTCCGGCGGACCCCGTTACGTGCGATGAGCTAGGAAGACTTCGACGCGGTCCTGGACGTCCATCTGCGTGGCGCGTTCCATGTGGTGCGGGCGGTCTTCGGTCCGATGTGTGACGCAGGCTACGGTCGCATGGTGCTGACGTCCTCGATCGGCGGAATCTGTGGCAACGCCGACGCGGCCGTCTACGCGGCCGCGAAGTATCAACCGTCTTGGGCGATCGAGGACGTCGACGCGCAAAGCGGGGCAATCCGCGACGTCAGCGAGCCGGTGACCTTCCCGGTGGTTCCGGACGGGCACGCGGCAAATATCAGGTACCGCTTCGGGATGGCCAAGACAGACGGAACCCAGTAGTCGAAGGAGTTTGTGATGCGCGAGTACACCCAGTTCTACATCGACGGCCGGTGGGTGGAACCGGCTGACGGGAAGACGCTCGATGTCGACAACCCAGCAACCGAAAAGGTCTGCGGGAAAATCGCACTCGGTACCGCGGCAGACGTCGACCTCGCGGTCGCGGCGGCCCGGCGGGCCTTTGACAGCTGGTCGCAGAGCAGCCGCGCGGAGCGGCTGGAGCTGCTGCAGGCGATCCTGGCCGAGTATCAACGTCGCAGCGGCGATCTTGCCGACGCGGTGAGCGAAGAGATGGGGGCACCACCCAGCCTGGCCGCCGGAGTCCAGGTCAATCTCGGGGCGGGTCACCTCGTCACCGCGATCGATGCCCTGAAGAACTTCTCGTTCAGCGAGCAGCGCGGTGACACCTTGGTGGAACGCGACCCGATCGGGGTGTGCGGTCTCATCACACCCTGGAACTGGCCGCTGAACCAGATCGCGGTGAAGGTGTACCCGGCGTTGTCCACCGGCTGCACCATGGTGCTCAAGCCGTCGGAGGTCGCGCCGTTCTCGGCCTACGTCTTCACCGAGATCATGCATGCCGCGGGTGTCCCGGCCGGCGTGTACAACATGGTCAACGGCGACGGCCCCGGGGTGGGGGTGGCGTTGTCGCGGCACCCGGACGTCGACATGGTGTCGTTCACCGGCTCCACCCGCGCCGGCGTGGCGGTGGCGGAGAACGCCGCACCGACCGTGAAGCGGGTGACCCAGGAGCTGGGCGGCAAGAGCGCCAACATCGTGCTCGACGACGACGCGTTCGTCGACAGTGTCACCGCCGGGGTTTCGACCATGATGGTCAACTCCGGGCAGAGCTGTAATGCCCCGTCGCGGATGCTGGTGCCGAACTCGCGCATGGACGAGGCCATCGCGATCGCCCATGCGGTCGCCGAACAGGTCAAGGTCGGCGACCCCGCCGATCCCAAAGCGATCGGCCCGGTGGCGTCAGCGGCGCAGTTCGTCAAGGTGCAGGGCCTGATCGAGCAGGGCATCGCCGAGGGCGCTACGGTCGCCGCCGGCGGCGTGGGCCGGCCGGACGGGATTGAGATCGGCTACTTCGTCCGGCCGACTGTCTTCGCGCGGGTGACGAACCAGATGACCATCGCGCGCGAAGAGATCTTCGGCCCGGTGCTGTGCATCCTCGGCTATGACGACCTCGACGATGCTGTCGAGATCGCCAACGACACCGAGTACGGTCTGGCCGGCTACGTCTCGGGCGCCGATCTCGACGCCGCGCGTGGCATCGCCCGCCGGATCCGGGCCGGCTGGGTGGCGATCAACCACGCTTTCGACCTGAACGCACCGTTCGGCGGCTACAAGCGCAGCGGCAACGGCCGGGAGTGGAGCGACGCCGGATTCCACGAATACCTGGAGACCAAGAGCATTTTGGGCTACGGGGTGGGTGCCGCCGGCTGAGACGGCGGCGGCTCATTTCGTAATCGGCGTTGGTCGAGCCGCCTTCGTTTGCAACACGTTTCGATGGGTCGCACGCACTGGTCCGCGCCGGTGGCATTGGCCGGATTGACTGTTGGCACCATGCGGCCAGGGCATCGCACCAGACCTGTAGGCGGTCCCGGACCATAGCGGGGGTGCCGATCAAGGTGGTGGCCAGGACCTGTTCGATTCTCGAGAAATAGGTTGCAGCGCAATGGTATTAACCTGAATTGAGCCAAATCTTAGGTTGTTGCTGATCATGTCCCGCTCGGTTGTCTCGCTGCGGTGTTCCGAAGTGCCGTTCCCATTGCCATCCTGGCCCCGATGCCGGCAACGGTCGCCGCGGCCCGTTGCTGGACCTGCTGCCGGGTACTGCGCGTCTGCTTAGCATGGGTAGCTATGAGGGCAAGGGAGAGGCGTCGCTGCGGTGGCCGCCGGAGGATAGAGGTGATGATGCGCAGAAGGCCGTATGTCCGAATCGGGTAAAACGCAGCGCAGAATTGGAGCCCCGGATGCGAAGAATCGGACTCTGCTACTCGACGCAGCAGAAAATCTTCTCTTGACTGACGGTGCTGGTGCTGTCAGCTCTCGTCGTGTTGCCGAGCGGGCCGGTCTCAAGCATCAGCTTGTGCACTACTACTTCCGCACCATGGACGACCTGCTCCTGGCGATGCTTCGCCGGCGCGCCGATCAGGCGTTGCGGGAGCAGGCGGCAGTGTTGGGTTCGCCGCAGCCATTGTGGGCGCTCTGGCGATTCAATACCGACCCGACGTGGACGGCGTTGAGCATGCAATTCATTACCGTGGCCAACGACCGTCAGGTATTACGCGCCGAGATTGCCCATAACGCGGAGCGACTGCGCTCTGAGCAGATCGCCGCGGTCGCCGCGCTGCTGATGCGCTACGGCATCGACGAGGCCGAGCTCCCGCCGACGGTGCTGATGGTGCTCATGACCGGCGCCGCGCGGATGCTGGTCATCGAAAAGGAGGCTCTTGGCATGACCCTCGGCCATTCCGAGACCGTCGAGTTCGTCGAGCGCTGGCTGCGCCGGATCGAGGGCGAACCGCCGGATGCGCCACCATCCAGTGTCGCGGTTGACTAGTGTCTCGGCGGGCGCTCGGTGGCGACCACGAGCTGGTCGCCGGCATCTTGGTGATTCGGCGGGCGGCGCGGCGCCGGTCGTGAAGCCGCCAGTTCGGCTGACGTCGGCCAGCCTGGCGCGGTGATGATGCAGGACCAACGAGTCTTTGCTGACGAAGCCGGCGCGGCGCGACGCCTGTCGACGCCGATCTGTTCGGCGAGCTCAGCGTGCGGCCGGTATTTTGCATGCCTGTTTCGGGGCGGCGCCCTATAGGCCGGTCGGACGCGATGCGATGGTCCGGACCTTGCGGCCTTCTCCATTGCTCCCTGAGGCTCGATGAGCCTCACGCTTGTGTTGGGGGGGTTGCCGTCGGAAGCGCTGGGGGTGCATCCGGCTGAGGGCGCCCGCGGATTTGCAGACGTCGACTATTCGACGTACCTTTCGGAAATATGACGGTCCCCTCGCCGCCGACCGAGCGGGTGATGCGGATCCTGGAGTTGCTGGCCGCCGACCCGGAACGGCACTGCTCCCTGTCGGAGATCTCCCAGACCCTGGGCATCAGTCACGGCACCTGCCACGCGATCCTCGCCACCCTGGCCAGCCGGCAGTGGCTTGTACGGGACCGGCGGTCGGGCGGATATTCCTGGGGCCCCGCCCTGGCGGCACTGGCTCGCCCCATCAACCGGCAGGCCTTCCGGCCGGAGCTGCAGCGGCTTTTCGGCGCGGTCGGCCGCCAGGTGATCCTCGGTGCTCGCCAGGGCGCGACCGTGGTGGTGACCGACTCGGTCGGGGAGTCGATCGCCGGTCTCCGGCTGGGCGCCGGCTTCCGGATACCGCTGGTGGCGCCGTTCGGCCGTGAGTTCATCGCCGGCGCAGGCGAACCGGTCAGGAAAGAATGGGTCAGTGGGCTGGGCGCACCGTCGCCGCGGTTGCGGCGACGGCTGGCCGCCGTGGTCGACGAGGTCGGCCGGCGAGGCTACGCGATCGACCGGATGAGCCGCGAATACGTCCGGGTGTACTCGGCGCTGCAGGCGCTGGCGGCCGATGGCGAGCCTGACGAGATCACCGCGCGGTTGGCCACGGCTTTCGCCGATCTCACCGAGGTCGACTACCTGCCCGAGGAACTCGGCAACGCCGAGCGGCATCCGATCGCCAGTGTCTCGGCTCCGGTCCGCGACATCGACGGGACGGTGACGATGTCGGTGGGAGTCGCCCCCTTCGCGGCCCTGACCGCCGCGGAGGTGGCCGACCTCGGTACCGCCGTGCGAGAGACCGCCGCACGTATCCAATCCCAGTCGACTGCACGCGGAGAACGTGAGGAGAGCTCGTGAGCGTGACGCTCAGTGCGGAACAACGCCAGCTCGGCGAGTCGTTGCGGCAGTTCGCCGGCCGGCACGCGCCGATGGCCGACACCCGCAAGGCCTTCGATGCGCTGGCTGCCGGGGAACTGCCGTCGTGGTGGGACGACTTGGTCGCCAACGGGTTTCACGCGATTCACCTTCCTGAAGAATACGGCGGGCAGGGCGGCGGGCTGCTCGACGCCGCCGCGGTCCTGGAGGCCGCGGGAACAGTGTCTGTGCTGGGTCCGCTGCTGCCGACCGTGACCGCCGGCGCGGTCGGTCTGCTGGCCGAGCCCACGCCGGCACGGGAGCAGTACCTGCGTGCCCTTGCCGCCGGTGCGCCGGCGACCGTCGTGCTTGGTGAACAATCGGATTTCGCCGCGTGGCGCGCCGACGACGGCTGGCTGATCAGCGGTGCCTCCGACGTGATCTCCGGTGCCCGCTCGGCACGCCTGGCACTGATCTGCGCCCGCTGTGAGGACGGAACCGACCTCTGGGTGGTCGTCGACACCGACCGGGCGGCGACCCAGCCGGTGGCCGGCACCGATCTGCTCACCGATCTGGCCACCATCACCCTGGCTGATCACCCGGTCCGCGCCGGCGACGAACTGGCCGGGATCGACACCGAGCGTGCGGAGTACCTCGCCGTCGGCCTCGCCGCGGCGGTGTGTGCGGGCATCGCCGGCTGGTGCGTCGAGGCGGCCACCGCGCATCTGCGCACCCGCGAACAGTTCGGCGTCCGGATCGGTACATTCCAGGCATTGCAGCACCAGGCCGCCATGTTGCTGGTCAGCGCCGAACTGGCCTGTGCTGCAGCGTGGGACGCACTGCGCGCCGCCACCGACTCCGTTGAACAGCACCGCATCGCCGCCGCCACCGCGGCGTTGACGGCGGTGGCGCCGTGTCCGGACATCGTATTCGACACCTTGACGATGTTCGGCGCGATCGGGTTCACCTGGGAACACGATTTGCACCTGTATTGGCGCCGCGCCACCAGCATCGCCGCTTCGATCGGCGCGGCCACCGACTGGGCGCGCCGGCTCGGCGAGCTGACCGTTGCGCGGCAGCGAGACTTCACCGTAGATCTCGGCGGTGCGGAAGCCGACTTCCGGGCGAGGGTCGCCGCGACTCTCGACGCCGCCCAAAAGCTGGCCAACGACGGTCCGGGACGCCAAGGCGACTACCCGCACTTTGAAACGGGCCCGCAGCGGACGCTGATCGCCGAGGCCGGCCTGATCGCCCCGCAATGGCCCGCGCCGTGGGGACGCGATGCCTCCCCGTTGCAGCAGCTGATCATCATCGAGGAGTTCGCCAACCGGCCCGGACTGGTCCGGCCGTCACTAGGAATCTCCGAATGGATCCTGCCCTCGCTGGTACGAGCCGCACCGGCCGCGCTGCAGCGGCGGCTGATTCCGCCGACCCAGCGCGGCGAACTCGCCTGGTGCCAGCTGTTCTCCGAGCCCGGTGCCGGCTCCGACCTGGCGTCGCTGACCACTCGCGCGGTCAAGGTCGACGGCGGATGGCGCATCAACGGCCACAAGATCTGGACCTCGGCGGCGCAGCGCGCCGACTATGGCGCACTGCTGGCCCGTACCGACCCCGCGGCGGCCAAGCATCGCGGGATCGGCTATTTCATCGTGGACATGCGCTCGCCGGGCATCGAAATCCAGCCGATCGTGATGGCCACCGGGGCAGCCGAATTCAACGAAGTGTTCCTCACCGATGTCTTCGTACCCGACGAGATGCTGCTCGGGGAGCCCACCGAGGGTTGGCAGCTGGCGATCGCCACCATGGCCGAGGAGCGCACCGCCATCAGCGGATACGTCGAGAACGACCGGGCCGTGGCGCTGCGGGCCATCGCCGCGGCCCCGGGGCGATCGCGCGATGACGCACTGCGCGCGTTGGGCGAACTCGACGCCTACGCCAACGCGATCCGGGCGCTCGGAGTGCGCGAGACCATCAGGTTGCTGGACGGCGAGGGCATGGGGGCCTCGTCGAGCATCGCGAAGGTCGCGATGAACGTGCTGCTGCGCCGCACCTTCCACGCCACCTTGGCAACCGTCGGGCGACTGGCGATGGTCGCCGATTCCGACCCGGCCGTCGTCGAACCGTATCTGTTGTCGCCGGCCGAGCTGATCGGCGGCGGTACCAAGGAAATTCAGCTGAACATCATCGCGCAGATGATTCTCGGCCTGCCCCGCAAATGAGATGAAGGACCGCTGCATGGGACTACGTGGAGACGCCGCGATCGTCGGCTATGTCGAGTTGCCGATGCCATGTTCTTCGGGTCCTCGAGCAACCAATACGGTTCTCCGCAAGCCGAGTTCGAGATTCCCTACGGCAACCTGGGGCAGAACGGCCCCTACGGCCAGGTCGCCACCCGCTACGGTGCCGTCTACGGCTACGACGAACGGGCGATGGCCAAACTGGTCGTCGATCAGCGCGTCAACGCCAATCACACCGACGGCGCCATCTGGCGCGACACTCCGCTGAGCGTTGAAGACGTGCTGGCCAGCCCGGTCATCGCCGATCCGCTGCACATGCTGGAGATCGTGATGCCCTGCGTCGGCGGCGCCGCGGTGGTGATCGCCAGCTCGGATTCGGCCAGGCCGGCCTAGCCGGCGGCATGCACCACGTTTGCGACGCCACCCGCCAGATCATGGGCCGGGCCGGGGCCGCACAGGTGGCCGACTGCAACCGGGCCTTCGTCTCGGGCAATGGCGGGATCTTGTCGGAACAGACAACCCTCATCCTGGAAGGGGACTGAAACCGATGACCACCTTTGAGCGGCCGATGCCGGTCAAGACGCCCACCACCGCTCCGTTCTGGGATGCGCTGGCGCAGCATCGCATCGTCATCCAATATTCACCGTCTACCGAGAGCTACGTGTTCTATCCGCGGGTCCCGGCGCCGCGCACTCTGGCCGATGATCTGGAATGGCGCGAGATCTCCGGGATGGGCACGCTGTATTCCTTCACGGTGGCCCGCCGGCCGGTCGGGCTGCACTTCGCCGATGCCGTTCCGCAGCTGTTGGCGATCGTCGAATGGGATGAGGGCCCGCGGTTCTCCACCGAACTGATCAACGTCGATCCCGCTGATCTGGTGGTGGGGATGCGGGTGCAGCCGGTGTTCTGCGACTACCCGGACCACGATGTCACGATGCTGCGCTACGAACCGGCCGGTCGGCAAACGGAGTGAGCTCGGGTCAGCCCTGCTCGGCCTGTTCGCGCGCCCACCGGTAATCGGCTTTGCCGGCCGGGCTGCGCACGATCGCCGACCGGAAGACGATTGCCTTGGGCAACTTGTAGCGGGCCAGTGACCCACCCGCATGCTCGATGAGTTCGGCAGCCGTCACGGCGGCATCATCGGCGAGGGCCACCACGGCCACCACCTCCTGGCCCCACCGTTCGCTGGGCCGGCCCGCGACCACCACGTCGACGACACCCGGATGCGACGCAATTGCCGTCTCGACCTCTTCGGCGAAGATCTTCTCCCCACCGGAGTTGATCGTCACCGAATCCCGGCCGAGCAACTCGATCGATCCGTCTTCCAGGTGCCGCGCCCGGTCTCCGGGGACGGCGAAGCGTGCCCCGTCAATCACCGGAAAAGTCGCCGCGGTCTTAGCGGCATCGCCCTTGTAGCCCAAGGGGACATAGCCGCGTTGACCCAGCCAACCCAGGCCATCGTGCCCGGGCTGCAACACCGTTGCGAGGTCCTCGGCCACCACCAAGGTGTCCGGTCCGCCGGCGAAGGTTCCGGTAGAGACCGCCCCCGACGTCGACATGTGACGCATCTGGGCGCCGGTCTCCGACGAACCGACCCCGTCGATCACCATTGCGCCGGGCAGCGTCTCAACGATCTGCTGCTTGACGTACGGCGTCAGCAGGGCCCCGCCGTTGGCCACCACCAGCAGCGACGACACATCGGCGCTGCCCTTGCGAATCGCGTCCAGCAGCGGCCGGGCCATTGCGTCGCCTACCACGGTCACCGACAGCACCTTCTCCTGCTCGATGGCGCGAACCACGTCGTCGGCATCGAAATGGTCGACAACCGACGGGAAAACCAGGGTTTGGCCGGTGTTGATGGCGGTCATCACCGCCCACTGGGCGGCGCCGTGGATCAGCGGCGGCAGTATCATCAGCTTGACGCCCGGGTTCTCCCGGACCGGCGCCACGATGTCGTCGATGGAGCTGACCTCTTCGGCAGTCATGAGGTTACGGCCGCCGAACGACCCCATGAAGATGTCGTGCTGACGCCAGAGCACCCCCTTGGGCATCCCGGTGGTGCCGCCGGTGTAGAGCACATACAGATCGTCGGGCGAGGGCTGCACCGGAGGCGGTTCCGGTGAGCTGTCGGCCAGCACCGTCTCGTAGTCGACCGCCCCGTCGAGTAGGGCGTTGCCGGAGTCGTCGGCGATCTGGATGAGCACCTTGAGCTGGGGCAGGTCGGGGAGTACCTCGGCCAGGGTGGGCGCGAACGCGGCGTGATACACCAGCGCGGTGGCACCGGAATCAGCCAGCAGGTAAGCCAATTCATTGCGCACGTAGCGGTAGTTGACGTTGAACGGCGCCACTCGGGCTGCGAAGCTGCCCAGCAGGGTCTCGACGAACTCGTTGCCGTTGTAGGCGTAGATCCCCAGAAGATCCTGGCCGATCTCGTGCGCAGGCAGGTCCGACCGCGGCGTGTGACATCCCAGTCCGCGGGAGTGCAGGTAGGACGCCAGCCGGTTGGAGCGCTCGAGGATCTGCGCGTAGGTGTAGCGCCGATCGCCCTGGACGATCATGTCGCGGTCGGGAATCGCCGCGGCCACCGCGTCGGTGACCTCCGGCACGGTGAACTGGGTCAAGGGTGCCACGTGTGCATCAGCTCCTCGGTGGTGGTGATCGTCGCCGGCAGGGTCAGTGTTTTGCCGATGATGGCAGCATGGCTCAGTCCAGGCCACCGCGGATGGCGTCGAACGCCTCGCCGAGGACCTGTGGCAACACCAGCGACTCATCGCCCAGCCAGCGTTCGTATGCGCTGAGCGCCACCCCCAGCATCATCCACGCCACCGTCTGCGGACGCAGCTCATCGGCGTCCAGACCCGCCCGGCGTGCCACGAACTCCGCGATGACGTTGCGCCAGCCGGCGTACATCGTCATCGAGTAGGCCTGCAGCTCATCGGTCTGCAGGATCACCCGCATCCGCCGGCGGTGCCGCGCTGTCTCACTCGCGCCGAATGTGTTGAACGCCAACAGCGCCGCACGCAGCGCGTCACCGAGTGGCGCCGCGGGCTCGATAGCGTCCAGCAGTTCCCGCAATTGGTGCAGGTGCGCGTCGAAGTCTCCCCACGGGATGGCGTTCTTGCTGGCGTAGTACCGGAACACCGTGCGACGGCCGATGCCGGCGGCCTGCGCTATGTCATCAACGCTGACCTCGCCGAATCCGCGGGCGGCGAACAGGTCGATCGCCACGTCGGTGATGTGCTGCGGGGTGGTGGAGCGACGCCGCCCGGCGCGTGGCTGCGGACCCGGCGTACCGCCCATCTGACAGCCCCACTTCCTTTACGGCACTCGATGCCATATTCTGTCCGAGATTGTGACCGACACGACAGTCCTTTGTCGAACCCGAACGTGAGAAAGGCCCGCGTCATGGACCAGAACCAGCAGAACGACACCAATGCCGAGCTCGTGACCGAAAGCCTGGTCGAAGAGGTGTCCATCGACGGCATGTGCGGCGTCTACTGACCATGCCGGAGGTCGCCGTGGCCTCGGAGGCAACAGCGTTCGACCCCGACCGCGGCTGGGAGCTGCACCCGCAGGTGGCGCTCCGCCCGGAGCCGTTTGGTGCGCTGCTGTACCACTTCGGCACCCGTAAGTTGTCGTTCCTGAAGAACCGCACCATCGTCGAGGTGGTGCGGTCTCTTCCGGACCACGACGATGTCCGATCCGCCTGCCGCGCAGCCGGAGTCGACGATGCCGATCAGGGTCCGTACCTGCATGCGCTGCGCGTGCTGGCGGATTCGAAGATGCTGATGCCCAGGGAGGGCCAATGACATCCGTGGCACCGGTGCCCCGGCTTATCGAACAGTTCGAGCACGGGCTTGACGCTCCGATCTGCCTGACGTGGGAGCTGACCTACGCCTGCAACCTGGCGTGCGTGCACTGCCTGTCCTCGTCGGGTAAGCGCGACCCCCGCGAGCTGTCCACGCAGCAATGCAAGGACATCATCGACGAACTCGAACGCATGCAGGTGTTCTACGTCAACATCGGTGGCGGGGAACCCACAGTGCGCTCGGACTTTTGGGAACTGGTGGACTACGCCACCGAGCACCACGTCGGGGTGAAGTTCTCCACCAACGGTCTGCGAATCACCCCCGAGGTGGCGGCCAAGCTGGCAGCCAGCGACTACGTCGACGTCCAGATCTCCCTGGACGGCGCCACCGCAGCGGTCAACGACCCGATCCGCGGCCCCGGCTCGTTCGACATGGCGATCCGGGCCCTGGAGAACCTCGCCGCGGCCGGATTCTCCGACGCCAAGATCTCAGTCGTCGCAACCCGCCACAACATCGACCAGCTTGACGACTTCGCCGCCCTGGCCAGCCGCTTCGGCGCCACGCTGCGCATCACCCGGTTGCGGCCATCGGGACGAGGCGCCGACGTGTGGGATGACCTGCACCCGACCGCCGACCAGCAGGTTCAGCTCTACGACTGGCTGGTGGCCAACGGGGAGCGGGTGCTCACCGGCGACTCCTTCTTCCACCTGTCCGGCCTCGGCGCGCCCGGCGCGCTGGCCGGGCTGAACATGTGTGGTGCGGGGCGCGTGGTGTGCCTCATCGACCCCATCGGTGATGTCTACGCCTGCCCATTCGCCATCCACGACCGTTTTCTGGCCGGAAACGTGCTGTCCGACTCAGGATTTGGGACGGGCTTCGGCAACGTCTGGAAGAACGCCCCGCTGTTTCGTGAACTGCGGGAGCCGCAGTCCGCCGGCGCCTGCGGAAGCTGCGACCACTACGACAGCTGCCGGGGCGGCTGCATGGCGGCAAAGTTCTTCACCGGCCTGCCACTGGATGGACCCGATCCGGAATGCGTCCAGGGTTACGGTGCACCAGCGCTGGCCGCCGATCGCACCAAGCCCCGCCCAGCCACGGACCACTCCCGCGGCAAGCCGATCACCACTGTGGTGCCGTTGACGCTGTCGATGCGTCCGCCGGCCCGCCTCTGCAATGAAAGTCCAATCTGATCATGGCTCGTAATGTCTGGTTCGAAACTGTCGCTATCGCCCAGGAACGAGCCAAAAAGCGGCTCCCGAAGTCCGCTTACTCCTCGCTGATCTCGGCCAGCGAAAAGGGTCTGACGGTCAGCGATAACGTGGCGGCGTTCAGCGAACTGGGATTCGCCCCGCACGTGGTGGGTGTACCGGCCAGCCGCGAACTGTCGACAACCGTGATGGGGCAAGAGATCTCGATGCCGGTGATGATCTCGCCGACCGGCGTGCAGGCGGTCGACCCGGAGGGCGAGGTGGCCGTCGCGCGGGCGGCCGCGGCGCGCGGCACCGCGATGGGTCTCTCATCGTTTGCCAGCAAGCCGATGGAAGAGGTCATCGCGGCCAACCCCAAGACCTTCTTTCAGATCTACTGGCTGGGCGGACGCGACGCGATCGCCGAGCGGGCAGAGCGTGCCCGGGCGGCCGGGGCCGTCGGGATGATCGCCACCACCGACTGGAGCTTCTCGCACGGGCGGGACTGGGGCAGTCCCACGATCCCGGAGAAGATGGACCTCAAGACCATGGTCAAGATGATGCCGGAGGCTCTCACCAGGCCCGGATGGTTCCTGCGCTGGGCCAAGACCATGCGTCCGCCGAGCCTGCGGGTGCCCAACCAAGCGGGCCCCGGCGAGGCCGGGCCGCCGTTCTTCCAGGCCTACGGGGAGTGGATGGGCACCCCGCCGCCCACCTGGGAAGACATCGCCTGGCTGCGTGAGCTGTGGGGCGGGCCCTTCATGCTCAAGGGCGTGATGAGGGTGGACGATGCGAAACGTGCTGTGGACGCGGGTGTTTCGGCCATCTCAGTCTCCAACCACGGCGGCAACAACCTGGACGGCACCCCGGCGACGATTCGGGCGCTTCCGGCCATCGCCGAGGCTGTGGGCGACCAGATCGAAGTGTTGCTGGACGGTGGCATCCGGCGGGGCAGCGATGTCGTCAAGGCGGTGGCGCTGGGAGCGCGTGCGGTGATGATCGGACGCGCCTACCTGTGGGGGCTGGGCGCCGCCGGACAGCCCGGGGTGGAGAACGTCTTGGACATCCTCCGGGGCGGCATCGACTCGGCCCTGATGGGCCTCGGCCGGGCCTCGGTGCACGATCTGACTGCGGACGACATCCTGATTCCGGCCGGATTCACCCGGGCGCTCGGCGTGCCCGCCGCCGGGGTCTAGGCGGCCGGCCGGGGTCCGCCTCTCGTCGGAGCTGCGTATCCACCTGCTAATCGGCGCCAGTCCTGATACGCCCGTGGCGTACGGGACGGACGTGATCAGCTGAGACCATTTCGGGCCTCTGCCGCGAAAAATTAACGCCTGTCGTAGTCGCCAACAACTGGTGTACGACAGGTGAATTCGCTTACCATCGTCCGATGGCGGTTGGCGGCGAGCTCGGTAGATCGACGTGGAGCGAGCTGCAGAACCAGCTACAAGGTCAGCTGCCGGGGCGGGGGATGATGCTTCTGGTCCCGGTGGGGTCGACCGAGCAGCACGGCCCGCACCTACCGCTGGACACCGATACCCGGGTCGCGCGGGCGCTCGCCCAGCAGCWGGCSGAGCGGTCGGCGGGTGCCGGGGCGGGGCCCGGCACGGCGGTCGCGCCGGCCATTGCCTACGGGGCCAGCGGCGAGCATCAGAGCTTTGCCGGCACCATCTCGATCGGCACCGAGGCGCTGATCCAGCTATTGCTGGAGTACGGCCGCTCCGCCTGCTGCTGGGCGCAGCGGGTGGTCTTCGTCAACGGCCACGGCGGCAATGTGCCGGCCCTGGTCGAAGCGGTACGCCTGCTGCGGTTCGAAGGCCGCGACGTGGCCTGGCTTCCGTGCGCCGCCCCGGGCGCCGATGCTCACGCAGGTCACACCGAAACGTCTCTGCTGCTGCATCTTTCGCCGGACAGCGTGAGGTTCGACCGGGCGTTGCCGGGCAATCGCGCGCCATTGGCGGAGTTGCTGCCCGCAATGCGCGACGGCGGCGTCGCCGCGGTGAGCGCCGTCGGGGTGCTGGGGGACCCCACCACCGCTACCGCCGGTGAGGGACAGCGAATCTTCCGCGAGATGGTCGACGCCGGGCAGGCGGCCATCGGTGCCTGGGCCCCCGGCCCGGATGGGATGCTGCGATGAGCGCGGCTCGGCTGCCGGACGGCTTCGCCGTGCAGGTCGATCGGAAGGTGCGGGTCCTGGGGCGGGGATCCACCCTGCTGGGCGGTTCGCCGACCCGGCTGCTCCGGCTGGCGCCGGCCGCCCAGGGGATGCTGTCCGATGGCCGGTTGGAAGTACGCGACGCCGTCAGCGCACAACTGGCCAGAACCCTGCTCGACGCCACCGTCGCCCACCCACGGCCCGCCGGCGGGCCATCATATCGAGACGTAACTGTGGTTATTCCGGTGCGAGACAACATCATCGGGCTGCAACGGCTGGTAACGGCGTTGCGCGGACTGCGCGTCGTGGTGGTGGACGACGGATCGCAGATCCCGATCCGCCAGGAAGATCTGACCGCAGCCCACTGCTGCGAGGTGCAGGTGCTGCGCCACGAGGAGAACCGGGGCCCGGCGGCCGCACGTAACACCGGGTTGAGGGCCTGCACGACGGATTTCGTGGCGTTCCTGGATTCCGACGTGGTGCCGCGCCGGGGCTGGCTGGAGGCCCTGTTGGGGCACTTCTGCGACCCGGCCGTGGCTCTGGTCGCCCCCCGCATCGTCGGCATGGCCGACAGCGGTCACCTGGTCGCGCGGTACGAGGCGATCCGTTCGTCGCTGGACCTGGGCGGTTGCGAAGCGCCGGTGGTGCCATACGGCAAGGTCGCCTACGTCCCCAGCGCGGCCATCATCTGCCGCTCCAGCACGCTACGCGAGCTGGGTGGCTTCGACGAGGCACTGCACTCCGGTGAAGACGTCGACCTGTGCTGGCGGTTGGTGGACGCGGGCAGCAGGCTGCGCTACGAGCCGATCGCGCAGGTTGCCCACGATCATCGGGTGGATCTGCGGGACTGGGTGGCGCGCAAAGCTTTTTACGGAGGCTCGGCGGCACCGCTGTCGGCCCGTCATCCCGACAAAGCCGCACCCATGGTGATCTCCGGTTGGGCGCTGGCGGGTTGGGCGTTGATGGCGCTCGGCTCGGCGCTGGGCTATCTGGTCTCGCTGGCGATCGCCGCGCTGACCGGACACCGGGTGGCCCGGTCTATGCGAGGCCCAGACACCGCGCCGGCGGATGTCCTGATGGTGACGGTGCGCGGACTGGCGAGCGCCGGGCTGCAGCTCGCCTCGGCACTGTGCCGGCACTACTGGCCGGTCGCCATACTGGCAGCGTGTGTGTCACAGCGGTGCCGCAAGGCGCTCCTGCTGGCGGCCGTCGCCGACGGGGTGGTGGACTGGCTGCGGCACGCCCGCAGTGAAGACGACTCCCGGCCCCTGGGGCTGCCGGCCTATCTGCTGCTCAAACGAGTCGACGATCTGGCCTACGGCGCCGGCCTGTGGACCGGGGTGGTGCGCGAACGCAACCTTGCCGCGCTCAAGCCGCAGATTCGCAGCTAGGCCGCCTTGACCGTTCCGGTGGTACACAGCGATGCGCTGGTGGTGGGGGCTGGAAGCGCGGGATCGATTGTCGCGGCCATGCTCTCGTCGGATCCTTCGTACACCGTCACGGTGCTGGAATCGGGCCCAGGGCTCCAGGATCCGGTCCTAGCCGCCCAGGCCGCCGACGCGCTGACGTTGCCGATCGGCCCTGCCAGCCGGCTGGTGCATCGCTACCGCGCCGAGCTGATCAGCGGGGCCGGCAATGCGCTGACGATCGTGCGGGGGGCGGCTGTGGGAGGCTCCGGCGCGGTCAACGGGGGGTATTTCTGCCGGGGGCTGCCGGCAGACTTCGCCGGCTACCCGGCGGGCTGGGCGTGGGAGCAGTTGCTGGAGTCCTTTCGGGCCGTCGAGACCGACCTCGACTTCCAGGGCCCCCAGCACGGCGACGCCGGCCCGATACCGGTTCGTCGCACCCGTGAAATGTGCGATAACACAAAGCGATTCAATGATGCCGTGCAGCGAGCAGGGTTCGATTGGATCGACGATCTCAACGACGCGACGCTGACCACGAAGTACGGCGCGGGCGCCGTGCCGCTCAACATCACTGCCGACGGCGTACGCGCTGGGCCGGGTATCGCATACCTGCGGCCGGCGCTGTCGCGGGACAACCTTACGGTGCTCACCCAGACTCGGGCGGTCCGCATCGCCATCGAAGCCGGCCGAGCCATCGCAGTCGAAGCGATCGGCGATCAGGGTCCCCTCACACTGACGGCGGACCGAATCGTGCTGTGCGCCGGGGCGATTGGTTCAGCACACCTGTTGATGCTGTCCGGTGTCGGTGAGGAGACGATGCTGCGCGACGCGGGTGTCGCGGTGCGGGCAGCGCTTCCCGTCGGCGCGCACTGTGCGGATCACCCGGAATGGCTGGTGGCGGCGGAATGGCCGGGCACGCCGGGTCGCCCCGTGTTGGAGACCGTGCTGCATTATGAGAACTTGGAGATCCGGCCCTACACAGCAGGTTTCGCCACCATGGTCGGTGAGGCTGTCACGCCCGATCAGCGGCAGATCGGGGTTGCGCTGATGACTCCACGTGCTCGCGGCCGGATAAGCCTGATCTCGGCGGACCCGCAGGTAGCGCCTCGCATCGAACACCGCTATGACACCGAGCCCGAGGATCTGCTGGCGTTGCGCCGCGGAGTGGACCTGGTCAAGCAGATGCTGCCGTTGCGCGATGTTGGTGCAGAACCACGCTGGTCGACATCACAGCACCTGTGCGGTAGTGCGCCGATCGGAGCGGACGGCGACCAGACGGCGGTGCTCGACGCGCAATGCCGGGTGCGTGGCATCGACGGGCTGTGGGTGATCGACGGCTCGGCGCTGCCCCGGATCACCAGTCGCGGGCCGCACGCGACGATCGCGATGCTCGCGCACCGTGCCGTGACACTGCTGTGCGGTCAGGACCGCAGCCGGTAGCGGATCGGCAGGTGCTTGAGGCCGCCGACGAACGTCGTCGACACCAACTGCGGCTCACCGGCCAGTTCGATGGCCTCCAGCCGCGGCAACAGAGCGTTGAAGAAGCTACTGATCTCCATACGCGCCAAAGCCGATCCCACACAGAAGTGCACACCATGGCCGAACGCCAGATGCTTGTTCGGGTCGCGCCCGACGTCGAAGGCGAACGGGTCGTCGAACACGTCCTCGTCGCGGTTGGCCGAAACGTAGGACAGATAAACCGATTCGCCCTCGGCGATGGGCACACCGCGCACCTCGGTATCGGCGGTGGCGGTGCGCATGAACTCCTTGACCGGCGTCACCCAGCGGATGATCTCCTCGACCGCGGTCGGCATCAGACGCAGGTCCGCTCGCAGCCGCTCGCGCTGATCGGGGTGTTCGACCAGTGCCCGCAGGCCACCGCTGATCGCCGCGCTGGTGGTGTCGTGGCCGGCAGTGGCGATGATGACGTAGTAAGAGGCGCTGTCCACATCCGACAGCGGTGCGCCGTCGATGGTCGCGTTGGCGATCGTGGAGGCCAGGTCCTCGGTGGGTTGTGCGCGCCGCGCCGCGGTCAGCGCTCCGAAGTAGGAGAAGAAGTCGAGCAGCACCGGCAGCTGTTCCTCGGGAGTCAGGCCGCGGCGGTACTCCTCGTCGTCGCCGCCGAACAATTCCTGGGTCAGCCGCAGCATGCGACCGAAGTCCGTCTCCGGCAGCCCCAGCAGCGACATGATGACGAACAGCGGGTAATTGACCGCGACCTCCTGGACGAAGTCGCACTCCGGGCCGAGTTGCACCATCTTCTCGACGTACTGTGCGGCGAGCTCGTCAATGCGGGTCTTGAGCATTCGCATGGCCTTGGGGCGGAACCAGTCTGAGACGATTGCGCGCATCTTGTGGTGTTGCGGATCGTCCATGTGGATCAGCGTTCGCAGACCCATCCCGGACTCCAGCAGGGATTGCTGTAGGTCGTCGGCGTCGGCGGGCGCCAGCAGGGGACGCGGCGCGTTGATCCACAGCTGGTTGTCGCGTTCGATCTCCATGATGTCGGCGTGGCGGGTGATGGCCCAGAACGGGCGGTAGGGCCGATGGTCGACCAGCGACACCGGTGCGTGTGCGCGCAGATGGGTCAGGGCTGCGTGCAGACGGGGCTCATCGGCATAGGCGCTGGGGTCGACGAACACCTGGGCGGCCTGGTCGATGATCGGTGTGCTCATACCCTGCTCCTCGACAATATTTTTGACACGTGTCAGGTTTGAAGCCAGTGTTGCGGATCTCCGGCCGTCGTGGCGGCGCTTTGGGCTGATCCACCCCGATTAGGCTCTTCGACCATGTCGATCGGATCGTGTCGGTGGGGTCGCCGGGTCGGCGCCGTCGTCTTGGCGCTGGCCGCGGTGCTGGCCGGCGGGTGCGCGCGCTCGGACGGGGCGGCGTCGCACCCGAGCGTGGGGCCCCGGGCGGTCGCGCTCAACGCCGACGTGGTGCGGACCGGCTCTGGCCTGCTGAGGGGCGCCGTGGGTCCGGATCACCGGCTGTTTCAAGGGATCCCGTACGCCGCGCCGCCGGTGGGGCCGTTGCGGTGGCAACGCCCGGCGCCGATGCCGGCGTGGCCGGGCGTGCGTGACGCGGTCAGACGCGGGCCCTGGTGCATCCAACCGGACGCCGCCGACGTGGACCCGATCAGCGAGGACTGCCTGACGCTCAACGTCTGGACGCCCACCGGCTCAGCCGCCGAACCGCTCCCGGTCATGGTGTGGATCCACGGCGGCAGTTTCATGCGGGGGGCCGGCGACATCTACCACGCGCAACGGCTTGCCGTCCGCGGACGCGTCATCGTCGTTACGATCAACTACCGGCTGGGGGCGCTGGGCTTCCTGGCCGACCCGGCGCTGGGGGACCCCGGCAACTATGGCCTGGCCGACCAGCAGGCGGCCCTGCGTTGGGTTCGCGACAATATCGACGAATTCGGCGGTGACCCAGACAAAGTGACGATCGCCGGCGAGTCTGCCGGCGGTATGTCGGTCTGTGACCACCTGGCCGCCCCCGACTCCGCCGGCCTGTTCCGGGCCGCCATCATTCAGAGCGGGCCGTGCCAGGCCCAGGTCGAGGTATCCGAGGCGCAGCGGATCAGCCGTGAGTACACCGAATCGCTGGGATGCGGCGAGCGAGCCACCGCACCGCAGGACCCGGACGAGCAGACGGCGTCGTGCCTGCGGGCGTTGCCGCCCGAGCGGCTGGCCAAGCCGTTGTGGTACTCGCGGTTCGGCACGGATCGCCTCAGCGGGCCGGTGGTCGGCGGCGCGCTGCTGCCCAAGGATCCGGTGCGGGTGTTCCGGGAGTCGCCGGCCGAGGGCGGGCCGGCGGGCACGCCGGTGCTGCTGGGGGTCAACCGTGATGAGTTCACCATGTTCGTCGCGCTGCGATATCTCCGCGTCGGACAGGAGATCACCGCCGCGGAATACCCCGAGGAGCTGCGCGATACCTTCGGCCGCGACTCGGCCGCCGCGGTCGCCGAGCACTATCCGCCGGGCCGGTTCGACGGCAGCGTCTCGCTGGCCTACGCGGGCGCTGCGACGGACGACATCTTCGCCTGCCTGGCCGACCGGATGGCCCGGGGCCTGAGCGGCGGCGCGCCCGTCTACGGCTACGAATTCGATGACCCGCACGCACCGGCTCCGGAGTTGTTCGACCAGGTGCCGTTCCCGATCGGCGCGACCCACTCGCTGGAGATGCGCTATCTCTTCGACATCGGCGGTGCCCCGCCGCTGGACCCCGCCCAGCGCCGGCTGTCCGACCAGATGATCGAGTACTGGACCGGGTTCGTGGTGACCGGTGCGCCGATCGCCGTGGATCAACCCGACTGGCCCGCGATCGGAACCGGCCCCGACCGGCGGTGGATGTCGCTGCGGACCGACGGCAGCCGGACGATCACCGACTTCGCCGCCGAGCACCAGTGCGACTTCTGGGCGACCTTGCGCGGCTGACTCTCACTTCTTCTTGGGCGGGCCGGCTCGGCGGGCAGAGCACAGTTCAGGCCGGCGTCACCCAGGTGGTGATGTCGGCGTGCACCACCTCGACGCCGGACTTGTCGGTGATGCTGACCGGCACCACCACCTCGGTGCCTTCGACGATCAAGCCGAATTCCGGCGGATCCAACCGGGCGGTCGCCCGCAACGACGTGGTCGCCTTGGCCAGGTAGGCCACGTTCATCGCCTTGGGGATCCAGCGGTGGCTGCGCGGGACGGTGGCCTCCATCAGCATCCCCATCGCGACCTCGGCGGCGTTGCAGGACGCAATCGCGTGCACGGTGTGCAGGTGGTTGTAGACGAAGGGCCACTTGGGCACCAGCACTTCTGCCAGCCCGGGCTCCATCCGCACCACGTGCGGCAGCACCGACGCGAAGTAGGGGACCCGGGCCATCGCCGCGGCAGAGAACAGTCGAGTGCCGCCGGGGATCCCCGCCAGCCGTCGCCAGGCCCGATAAGTACTGGTAGATCCGGTCACATCGAGCTACCTTACCGGCAAGTAAGTTCAGCGGGCGGGCGGCTCGGGGGCAGCCGGGCCGAAGGCTCGGGAGCTCGATCGCGGGGTTGATGCCGCGGTTCCAGAGTCGGCTCTCCTTCGTCGAGCGTCGCCAAACCGCGGGGATTTGGCCGCTGACCCGATCTGGGGCATACTATTCAGGTTCGCCTGCGCCGGGGTTGTCCCTGGCTGGGCATACGACCAGCGCCCACCCGGGCGCGTCCGGTCCCATTCTCGCGGTACGGAGCTTTTTCGCCGTGCACGGGTCCGTGTGAGGGCGACACGCCCGACCGCGGGGACCGGTGGACCAGGACAGGTAAACAGCGGCGGCAGCGCCCAGCGCAGTGTCGACACCGGACCCACGGGTCCGAAACAGACGAGCTGGGGCACGAAGGGTTCGAAAAACGAACCCCCTTTGCAGGAGTGAGGTAGCAGAAGCGTGGCGGGACAAAAGATCCGCATCAGGCTCAAGGCCTACGACCACGAGGCGATTGACGCCTCGGCGCGCAAGATCGTTGAGACGGTCACTCGTACCGGTGCGTCCGTAGTCGGCCCGGTGCCGCTGCCGACCGAAAAGAACGTGTATTGCGTCATCCGGTCCCCGCACAAGTACAAGGACTCGCGGGAACACTTCGAGATGCGCACCCACAAGCGGCTGATCGACATCCTCGATCCCACGCCGAAGACCGTTGACGCCTTGATGCGCATCGATCTGCCGGCCAGCGTCGACGTCAACATTCAGTAGGAGCACCGAAAACCATGGCACGCAAAGGTATTTTGGGTACCAAACTGGGCATGACGCAGGTGTTCGACGAGAACAACAAGGTCGTGCCGGTCACGGTCGTCAAGGCCGGGCCCAACGTGGTGACCCGCATCCGTACCCCGGAGCGCGACGGCTACAGCGCCGTCCAACTCGCTTACGGCGAGATCAGCCCCCGCAAGGTGAACAAGCCGGTCACCGGTCAGTACGCCGCTGCGGGCGTGAACCCCCGCCGTCACCTCGCCGAGCTGCGACTCGACGACGAGGCCGCTGCAGCCGCCTACGAGGTCGGCCAGGAGCTGACCGCTGAGATCTTCGCCGACGGCGCCTACGTCGACGTCACCGGAACCTCCAAGGGCAAGGGTTACGCCGGCACCATGAAGCGGCACGGCTTCCGCGGTCAGGGCGCCGGTCACGGCGCTCAGGCCGTGCACCGCCGGCCGGGCTCGATCGGTGGCTGCTCCACCCCGGGCCGGGTGTTCAAGGGCACCCGGATGTCGGGCCGGATGGGCAGCGACCGGGTCACCACTCAGAACCTGGTGGTGCACAAGGTTGACGCCGAGAACGGTGTGCTGTTGATCAAGGGCGCCATTCCGGGCCGCAACGGTGGGCTGGTTCTGGTCCGCAGCGCGATCAAAAAGGGTGAGAAGTAATGGCCGGCATCAAGATTGACGTCAAGACTCCGGACGGCAAGAAGAGTGGCTCGGTTGAGCTGCCCGCCGAGCTGTTCGACGCTCCCGCCAACATCGCGCTCATGCACCAGGTGGTGATCGCTCAGTTGGCCGCGGCCCGTCAGGGTACGCACTCGACCAAGACCCGCGGTGAGGTCAGCGGCGGTGGCCGTAAGCCTTACCGGCAGAAGGGAACCGGCCGGGCCCGCCAGGGTTCGACCCGGGCGCCGCAGTTCACCGGTGGTGGCGTGGTGCACGGCCCCAAGCCGCGCGATTACAGCCAGCGCACCCCCAAGAAGATGATCGCCGCCGCCCTGCGTGGAGCGTTGTCGGACCGGGCGCGCAACGGCCGGATCCACGCGGTCACCGAGCTGGTGAGCGGACAGACCCCGTCGACCAAGGACGCCAAGACGTTCCTGGGTTCGATCACCGACCGCAAGCAGGTGCTGGTGGTCATCGGCCGGGCCGACGAGACGGGCGCCAAGAGCGTGCGCAACCTGCCGGGTGTGCACATCCTGTCCCCGGACCAGCTCAACACCCACGATGTGCTGCGGGCCGACGACGTGGTGTTCAGTGTCGAGGCGCTGAACTCCTACATCGAGGCTCACACCGCCAAAACCGAGGAGGTTTCGGCCTGATGGCGACCATCACCGATCCCCGCGACATCATCCTCGCGCCGGTCATCTCCGAGAAGTCCTACGGGCTGATCGAGAACAACGTGTACACGTTCGTCGTGCACCCCGACACCAACAAGACGCAGATCAAGATCGCGATCGAGAAGATCTTCGCGGTCAAGGTTGCGTCGGTGAACACCGCGAACCGGCCGGGCAAGCGCAAGCGGTCCCGGACCGGCTACGGCAAGCGCAAGGACACCAAGCGCGCCATTGTGACTCTGGCGCCCGGCAGCAAGCCGATCGACCTGTTCGCCGCACCGGCCTGACCGGAGTGAGAGAGAGATCTAACTGACATGGGAATCCGCAAGTACAAGCCGACGACCCCCGGTCGTCGCGGTGCCAGCGTCTCCGATTTCGCTGAGCTCACCCGCTCTCACCCGGAGAAGTCGCTGGTTCGGCCGCTGCACGGCCACGGTGGGCGTAACGCCCACGGCCGGATCACCACCCGGCACAAGGGTGGCGGTCACAAGCGTGCCTACCGCGTGATCGACTTCCGTCGCCACGACAAGGACGGCGTCAACGCCAAGGTCGCGCACATCGAGTACGACCCGAACCGCACCGCCCGCATCGCACTGCTGCACTACCTGGACGGCGAGAAGCGCTACATCATCGCCCCGCAGGGTCTGTCGCAGGGCGACGTGGTCGAGTCGGGCGCCAACGCCGACATCAAGCCGGGCAACAACCTGCCGCTGCGCAACATCCCCGCGGGCACCCTGGTGCACGCCGTGGAGCTGCGCCCGGGCGGCGGCGCCAAGCTGGCCCGCTCCGCTGGGTCCAGCATTCAGCTGCTGGGTAAGGAAGGCGCCTACGCCTCGCTGCGTATGCCCTCCGGTGAAATCCGCCGCGTCGACGTGCGCTGCCGCGCCACTGTCGGCGAGGTGGGCAACGCCGAGCAGGCCAACATCAACTGGGGTAAGGCCGGACGTATGCGGTGGAAGGGCAAGCGCCCCACCGTCCGTGGCGTCGTCATGAACCCGGTGGACCACCCGCACGGTGGTGGTGAGGGCAAGACCTCCGGCGGCCGGCACCCGGTCAGCCCGTGGGGCAAGCCGGAGGGTCGCACCCGCCGGCCGAACAAGCCCAGCGACAAGCTCATCGTCCGACGCCGGCGCACCGGCAAGAAGCGCTAGGAATCGGAGGGAAAGCGATGCCACGCAGCCTCAAGAAGGGTCCGTTCGTCGACGAGCATGTGCTCAAGAAGGTCGACGTCCAGAACGAGAAGAACACTAAGCAGGTCATCAAGACCTGGTCACGTCGGTCGACGATCATCCCGGACTTCATCGGGCACACGTTCGCCGTACACGACGGCCGCAAGCATGTTCCGGTATTCGTCACCGAGTCGATGGTCGGGCACAAGCTCGGCGAATTTGCTCCGACGCGCACCTTCAAGGGACACATCAAAGACGACCGGAAGGCTAAGCGCCGGTGAGTGCCACGACTGAATTTCCGTCCGCTGTCGCCAAGGCCCGCCATGTGGGTATCTCGGCCAGCAAAGCCCGCCGGGTGATCAACCTGGTCCGCGGCAAGTCGGTGTCCGACGCGTTGGACATCCTGCGCTGGGCACCGCAGCAGGCCAGCCTGCCGGTGGCCAAGGTCATCGCCAGCGCGGCGGCCAACGCCCAGAACAACAACGGCCTGGACCCGTCCACCCTGGTGGTGGCCTCCGTCTACGCCGACGAGGGCCCGACCGCCAAGCGGATCAAGCCGCGCGCCCAGGGGCGTGCGTACCGGATCCGTCGGCGCACCAGCCACATCACTGTGGTGGTGGAGAGCCGGCCGTCCTCCGGCGGCGGTTCGGCGCAGTCGGCCAGCGCTGCCCGGGCGCGCCGTGCACAGGGCAGCAAGGCCGCCGCTGCGACGGCCCCGGCCACCAAGGCGGCCAAGGCGACCGAGAAGGCGCCGGCGAAGAAGGCTTCCGCAGCCAAGGCTGCCGAGAAGACGACTGAGAAAGCGGCGGCGAAGAAGGCGCCCGCCAAGAAGGCGGCAACCAAGAAGGCGCCTGAGACGTCCGACGCGAAGGAGGGCTCGGAGTAATGGGCCAGAAGATCAACCCGCACGGCTTCCGGCTCGGGATCACCACCGACTGGAAGTCGCGGTGGTACGCCGACAAGCAGTACGCGGACTATGTCAAGGAAGACGTGGCGATCCGCCGGCTGCTGTCGAGTGGCCTCGAGCGCGCCGGCATCGCCGACGTCGAGATCGAGCGCACCCGTGACCGGGTCCGCGTGGACATCCACACAGCTCGCCCGGGCATCGTCATCGGCCGCCGCGGCACCGAGGCCGACCGGATCCGTGCCGACCTGGAGAAGCTGACCGGCAAGCAGGTGCAGCTGAACATCCTCGAGGTCAAGAACCCGGAGTCGACGGCGCAGCTGGTGGCCCAGGGCGTTGCCGAGCAGCTGAGCAACCGCGTGGCGTTCCGTCGCGCGATGCGTAAGGCGATCCAGTCGGCGATGCGTCAGCCCAACGTGAAGGGCATCCGGGTGCAGTGCTCGGGTCGTCTGGGCGGAGCTGAGATGAGCCGCTCGGAGTTCTACCGCGAAGGCCGGGTGCCGCTGCACACGCTGCGGGCCGACATCGACTACGGGCTGTACGAGGCGAAGACCACCTTCGGCCGGATCGGCGTCAAGGTCTGGATCTACAAGGGCGACATCGTCGGTGGCAAGCGCGAGCTGGCCGCTGCCGCACCGTCGGCCGACCGTCCGCGCCGGGAGCGACCGACAGGCACCCGCCCGCGCCGCAGCGGCGCCTCGGGTACCACCGCGACCAGCACCGACGCCGGGCGGGCCGCTGAGAGCACCGAGAACACCGCTGCTGCAGAAACGGTCCAGGAAAGCGCAGTGACCGCGGAGCCGCAGGCAACGCAGAGCACGGAGAGCTAGTCATGTTGATTCCCCGTAAGGTCAAGCACCGCAAGCAGCACCACCCCAAGCAGCGCGGTATCGCCAGCGGCGGCACCGCGGTGACGTTCGGTGAGTACGGCATCCAGGCACTGGAGCACGCCTACGTCACCAACCGGCAGATCGAGTCGGCTCGTATCGCCATCAACCGGCACATCAAGCGTGGCGGCAAGGTGTGGATCAACATCTTCCCGGACCGTCCGCTGACCAAGAAGCCCGCCGAGACCCGCATGGGTTCCGGTAAGGGCTCGCCGGAATGGTGGGTAGCCAACGTCAAGCCGGGCCGGGTGCTGTTCGAGCTGAGCTACCCGAATGAGGCCATTGCCCGCGCCGCACTGACCCGGGCGATCCACAAGCTGCCGATCAAGGCGCGCATCGTGACCCGAGAGGAGCAGTTCTGATGGCAGTGGGAGTTACCGCTGGCGAACTGCGCGAGCTGAACGGCGACGAACTCGTCGAGCAGCTGCGCGAGTCCAAAGAGGAGCTGTTCAACCTGCGTTTCCAGATGGCGACCGGGCAGCTCACCAACAACCGTCGGCTCCGCACGGTGCGCCACCAGATCGCGCGCATCTACACGGTGTTGCGCGAACGGGAACTGGGCCTGGCGTCCGGTCCCGCTGGTTCTGAAGGCGAGGCATCGTAATGGCACAGGCTGCAAAGGCTAACGCCGCGGAGAAGGGTCCCAAGCACACTGCGCGCACCGAGACCCCGCGGGGCCGCCGCAAGACCCAGATCGGCTACGTGGTCAGCGACAAGATGGAAAAGACCATCGTCGTCGAGCTCGAGGACCGCGTGAAGCACCCGCTGTACGGCAAGATCATCCGGACCACCAAGAAGGTCAAGGCGCACGACGAGAACAACACGGCCGGCATCGGCGACCGTGTGTCGCTGATGGAGACCCGTCCGTTGTCGGCGTCGAAGCGCTGGCGCCTGGTCGAGATCCTGGAAAAGGCCAAGTAATTCGGCGCCGTCGTAACGACGCCGTAGTAACGACCGAGCCCCGCGACCTGCGTCGCGGGGCTTCGTCGTGCCTGGGGTCAGGTCACGCCGGTACTGTGACGCGCGCCAACGGTTGCGGCGCGGTGGCACCGAGCGGAACCTGCACCGAATCCTGGCCGTTGAGCACTCGCGCCGGCACCGCCAGGGTGCGTTGTTTCGGCGTCGGCAGGCTGGTACTCAACGCCGTCAATTGGCGGCCATTGAGACGGTTCAATCCGGCCGACGCGTTCCTGCGCAATCTGCTCGCGCTGTGATAGCGCACCAGCACCGCGATCCGGGTGCGGCCCTGGTGTCGCGTCAGGCGCACCGTGACCGCGGTCGTGTCGGTCTCCGGCAGCCACAGCTTCTCCAGATTCTGTGTGCAGATGTCGCGCGGCGACATCCAGAACGTGGCCGCGAACCGCTTGGGCCCCTTGCGCTCTTTCTGCTTCAGCCGGCGTCGGCGTCGGCGGATCCATCGAATAGCCGAGCCAGCGCGATTGCCGTCAGCGGCACCCTGCGGTGGGTGATCAGTGCTGCCGTGGTGAGCACGGCCGCCAGGCCCACCGCCGGCCACCAGGCGCGTTCGGCAGGCCCGAGCTGCACCGGCCAATGACCGGCAACCCACAAGATGGCGATGTCGATCAGAAACACCGTGGTCACCCGCAGCCAGGACGGATTGAGCCCCAATGAATGCTGCGCCCTCATCGATGTGTCCGTCTCATGGTTCCCGCCAGAACTGCATGAAAATGCGGTGACCGGGCGACCCGCTGCGGGCGCGAGCCAAACATCCAAGATCCACCGCTTCCGAGGAGCCCGCCCGATCACCGCCGGGCCGGGGACAACCGAACATCGAGGACGCGCGAGCGGCCCCGGCCTTCAAACGCTGCCGCACCGTCACCGGGCCGGTAGTGTCTCATCCGTTCCGGGGGTCGACGACGGAGTGAGCAATGGTGGAATTCACGGGCAAGGTCAGTCTCGATATCCGGGATTCGGAGCCGGACTGGGGGCCGTTCGCGGCGCCGACGGCTCCCGAAGGCGCGCCCAACGTGTTGTATCTGGTCTGGGACGACACCGGCATCGCCACCTGGGACTGCTTCGGCGGCCTGGTGGAGATGCCCACCATGAGTCGGATCGCCGAGCGTGGCGTTCGACTGTCGCAGTTCCACACCACCGCCCTGTGCTCTCCGACCAGGGCTTCGCTGCTGACCGGGCGTAACGCCACCAGTGTCGGCATGGCCACCATCGAAGAGTTCACCGACGGCTTTCCCAACTGCAGCGGGCGCATTCCGTTCGAAACCGCCCTGCTCAGCGAGGTTCTCGCCGAACAGGGCTGGAACACCTTCTGTGTCGGCAAGTGGCACCTGACCCCGCTGGAAGAGTCCAACCTGGCCGCCACCCGCCGGCACTGGCCCACCCAGCGGGGCTTCGAGCGGTTCTACGGCTTCATGGGCGGCGAGACCAACCAGTGGTACCCGGACCTGGTGTATGACAACCACCCGGTCGCGCCGCCGGCCACACCCGAGGACGGCTACCACCTGTCCAAGGACATCGCCGACAAGACAATCGAATTCATCCGCGATGCGCAGACCATCGCACCCGGCAAGCCCTGGTTCGGCTACGTCTGCCCGGGTGCCGGCCATGCCCCGCACCATGTGTTCGCCGAGTGGGCCGACCGCTACGCCGGACGCTTCGACATGGGCTACGAAGCGTACCGAGAGGTCGTGCTGGCCAACCAGAAGAAGCTGGGGCTGGTACCGCAGGACACCGAGCTGTCCGAGGTCAACCCCTACGCCGGCGTCACCAGTGCCGACGGCCAGCCCTGGCCGCTGCTGGACACGGTCCGCCCGTGGGACAGCCTCGATGACTCCGAGAAACGGCTGTTCGCCCGGATGGCCGAGGTGTTCGCGGGTTTCCAGACCTACACCGATGCCCAGATCGGGCGGATCCTGGACTACCTGGAGGAGTCCGGTCAACTCGACAACACCATCGTCGTGGTGATCTCCGACAACGGCGCCAGCGGTGAGGGCGGTCCGAACGGCTCGCCCAACGAGAACAAGTTCTTCAACGGCTACATCGACACGGTCGAAGAGGCGATGAAGCTCTTCGACCAGCTGGGCAGTCCGGAGACCTACAACCACTACCCGGTCGGTTGGGCGATGGCGTTCAACACGCCCTACAAGCTCTACAAGCGCTATGCCTCCCATGAGGGTGGCATCGCCGACCCGGCGATCGTCAGCTGGCCCAACGGTATCGCCGCGCGCGGCGAGGTGCGCGACACCTACGTCAATGTGTGCGACGTGACCCCGACGGTCTATGACCTGCTCGGTATCACGCCGCCGGAGACCGTGCGCGGCGTCGCCCAGCAACCGCTGGAAGGCGTGAGTTTCAAAGCGGCGCTGCTTGATCCGGGTGCGGACACCGGCAAGCACACCCAGTTCTACACGATGTTGGGCACCCGCGGAATCTGGCACCGTGGCTGGTTCGCCAACACGGTGCATGCGGCGACCCCGTCGGGCTGGAGCCACTTCGATGACGACCGGTGGGAGCTCTACCACCTCGCGGAGGATCGCAGTCAGTGCCACGACCTGGCCGCAGAGCATCCGGAGAAACTCGAAGAGCTGCAGGCGCTGTGGTTCGCCGAGGCCGAGAAGTACAACGGTTTGCCGTTGGCGGACTTGAACATCTTCGAGATGACCACCCGCCAGCGGCCCTATCTGTCCGGCGACCGTAACGGCTACACCTACTACCCGAACACCGCCGAGGTGCCGTTGGGGGCGTGCGTGGAGCTGCGTGGCCGGTCATTCTCGGTATTGGCGCGTGTCACGGTCGATTCCGCTGCTGCGGAGGGACTGCTGTTCAAGCAGGGCGCCCGGCACGGCGGTCACGCACTGTTCGTCCAGGACGGCAAACTGCACTACGTCTACAACTTCCTCGGCGAGCGCGAACAGTGGTTGTCATCGCCCGGTCCGATTCCGTCGGGTCAGCGCATTTTCGGAATCCGGTTCGAGCGCACCGGAACGGTCGAAGGCAGCCACACGCCGGTCGGAGAGGCCTCGTTGTACATCGACGATGAGGTGGTCGCCACCCTGCCCGACATGGTCGCCCAGCCGGGCGCGTTCGCGTTGGCCGGTGGTGGAGTCAGCGTCGGACGTAACACCGGCCAGGCGGTGTCTTCGGCGTACCGTGCACCGTTCCCCTTCACCGGCGGGACCATCGCCGACGTCGCCGTGGATGTCAGCGGCGAGCCGTACCTGGATGTGAAAAGGACTGTTGCGGCAGCATTTTCGCGAGACTGATGTGATGCTGACGGACCTCGTCGAGATCCCGGCCGGGGTGTTCCGGATGGGCTCGACGAGTTTCTACCCCGAAGAGGCGCCCATCCACACCGTGGCGGTGCAGTCGTTCGCGCTGGAACGTCATCCGGTGACCAACACGCAGTACGACGCATTCGTCGCCGCAACCGGCTATGTGACGCTGGCCGAGCAGGAACTCGATGCCGCACGGTACGGCGACACCGAACCGGGCGCACTGGTGTTTCACCGCAGTGACGGACCGGTCGACCTGCGCGACTGGCGGCAGTGGTGGCGCTGGATCCCCGGCGCCAGCTGGCGGCATCCGTTCGGACCGGACAGCTCCGTCGAGGACAAGCCGGACCACCCGGTGGTCCAGGTGGCCTATCCCGACGCGGCGGCGTACGCCCGGTGGGCGGGGCGGCGATTGCCGACCGAAGCCGAGTGGGAGTACGCCGCCCGGGCCGGGAGCACGAGCACTTATGCGTGGGGGCAGCAGGAGAAGCCGAGCGGTGCGTTGATGGCCAACACCTGGCAGGGCGACTTTCCCTACCGCAACGACGGCGCCCTGGGCTGGGCCGGGACCTCGCCGGTGGGCACGTTTCCGCCCAACGATTGGGGACTGGTCGACATGATCGGCAACGTCTGGGAGTGGACGGCCACCGAGTTCTCGGCCCACCACCGGCTCGACACCCCGCCGAAGGCCTGCTGCGCGCCGGCCGGCCCCGCCCACCCGGATATCAGTCAGACCCTCAAGGGCGGATCGCATCTGTGCGCGCCGGAGTACTGCCACCGCTACCGGCCCGCGGCCCGGTCCCCGCAGTCGCAGGACACCGCCACCAGCCATATCGGGTTTCGGTGCGCGGCCGATCTGCGCTAGCCGCCACCTGCCCCGGGGTCGTTGGGATGCTGGAGCAGAGGGCTGGCCTGGACCAGAACGGCGGCCGTCGTCCCCAGGAGGCGCTGGCGCCCTGCGTCCCGCTTGGCCAGCAATTTGGTGTTGAGAGATCCGTCGCCTAAGCTCAAGGGGTTGCCGTCAGCAGACCTCGGCCAGCGCAAGTTGGCCCTGCGTGCACTTCGGCAATGAAGAAGACCATGCACGACCGGGGAGAATCCGGCATGCCGCTTGGCGTGCCGCGCGTCGACTCGATTATTTAGGAGATCTGGTGATTCAGCAGGAATCGCGGTTGAAGGTCGCCGACAACACCGGCGCCAAGGAGATCTTGTGCATCCGGGTGCTCGGCGGCTCGTCGCGGCGATACGCAGGCATCGGTGATGTCATCGTCGCAACCGTCAAAGACGCCATCCCGGGCGGCAACGTCAAACGGGGTGATGTCGTCAAGGCCGTCGTGGTGCGCACCGTCAAGGAGCGTCGCCGCGCCGACGGCAGCTACATCAAGTTCGACGAGAACGCGGCCGTGATCATCAAGGCCGACAACGACCCGCGCGGAACCCGCATCTTCGGGCCGGTCGGTCGCGAACTGCGCGAGAAGAAGTTCATGAAGATCGTCTCGCTGGCACCGGAGGTGTTGTAGATGAAGGTCCATAAGGGCGACACCGTCCTGGTCATCGCCGGCAAGGACAAGGGTGCCAAGGGCAAGGTCCTGCAGGCTTTCCCCACCCGCAACCGCGTGCTGGTCCAGGGCGTCAACCGGATCAAGAAGCACGTCGCGAACTCGGCCAACCAGGCCGGCGCCTCATCGGGCGGGATCGTCACCCAAGAGGCCCCGATCCACGTCTCCAACGTGATGGTCGTCGACTCCGACGGACAGCCCACCCGGATCGGTTACCGCGTGGACGCCGAGTCCGGCAAGAAGGTTCGCGTCTCCAAGCGCAACGGCAAGGACATCTAGAGATGACGACTGCAGAGAAGATTCAGCCGCGGCTGAAGGTGAAGTACCGCGAAGAGATTCGTGACTCGCTCCAGCAGCAGTTCAACTACGCCAACGTGATGCAGATCCCGGGCGTGGTGAAGGTCGTGGTGAACATGGGTGTCGGCGAAGCCGCCCGGGACGCCAAGCTGATCAACAACGCGGTCACCGACCTGGCCGCGATCACCGGCCAGAAGCCGGAGATCCGTAAGGCCCGCCTGTCCATCGCACAGTTCAAGCTGCGCGAGGGCATGCCGATCGGTGCTCGGGTCACCCTGCGCGGTGACCGGATGTGGGAGTTCCTGGACCGGCTCACCTCGATCGCTCTGCCGCGTATCCGCGACTTCCGCGGACTGTCGGCCAAGCAGTTCGACGGTTCCGGCAACTACACCTTCGGGCTGGCCGAGCAGTCGATGTTCCACGAGATCGACGTGGACTCCATCGACCGTCCGCGGGGGATGAACATCACCGTCGTCACTTCGGCGACCAACGACGACGAAGGACGAGCGCTACTGCGGGCGCTCGGCTTTCCGTTCAAGGAGAACTGACCATGGCTAAGAAGGCGTTGGTTATCAAGGCGGCCCGCAAGCCCAAGTTTGCGGTGCGCGCCTACACCCGCTGCAACAAGTGCGGCCGCCCACGCGCGGTGCTCCGGAAGTTCGGCCTGTGCCGAATCTGCCTGCGCGAAATGGCGCACGCCGGCGAGCTGCCCGGTGTGCAGAAGAGCAGCTGGTGAGGGTGGAGGAGCAGCCTAAATGACTATGACGGATCCGATCGCGGACTTCCTGACCCGTCTGCGTAACGCCAACTCGGCGTACCACGACGAGGTGACCCTGCCGCACTCGAAGATCAAGGCGAACATCGCCGAGATCCTCAAGCGTGAGGGTTACATCACCGACTACCACGTCGAAGACGCCCGGGTGGGCAAGGCGCTGGTGGTCAACCTCAAGTACGGCCCGAACCGGGAGCGCAGCCTCGCCGGTCTGCGCCGGGTGTCCAAGCCGGGCCTGCGGGTCTACGCAAAGTCGACCAACCTGCCACGGGTGCTCGGCGGCCTGGGCGTGGCGATCATCTCCACGTCCTCGGGTCTGCTCACCGACCGTCAGGCGGCCAGGCAGGGCGTGGGCGGCGAAGTCCTCGCGTACGTGTGGTGAGGGAGTAGCAGACATGTCGCGTATTGGTAAGCAGCCGGTCCCGGTTCCTGCCGGGGTCGACGTGACCATCGATGGTCAGAACGTTTCGGTCAAGGGGCCCAAGGGCACCCTGGAGCTCGCGGTGGCGGAGCCCATCAACGTTGCTCGCAACGATGACGGCGCCCTCGTGGTGACCCGGCCGGACGACGACCGGCGCAACCGGTCGTTGCACGGCCTGAGCCGCACCCTGTTGGCCAACCTGGTCACCGGTGTGTCGGAGGGCTACGTCCGCAAGATGGAGATCTTCGGCGTCGGCTACCGCGTCGCGCTCAAGGGCAGCGACCTGGAGTTCGCGTTGGGCTACAGCCACCCGGTGCTGATCAAGGCTCCGGAGGGCATCACCTTCGCGGTGGAGACGCCCACCAAGTTCTCGGTCTCGGGCATCGACAAGCAGAAGGTCGGCCAGATCTCGGCGAACATCCGCCGTCTGCGTCGTCCCGACCCCTACAAGGGCAAGGGCGTGCGCTACGAGGGTGAGCAGGTTCGCCGCAAGGTCGGAAAGACAGGTAAGTAGTCATGGCGCAATCA
This sequence comes from Mycobacterium sp. P7213, assembly GCF_900604305.1. Taxonomy (NCBI): domain Bacteria; kingdom Bacillati; phylum Actinomycetota; class Actinomycetes; order Mycobacteriales; family Mycobacteriaceae; genus Mycobacterium; species Mycobacterium sp. P7213. The sequence continues at coordinate 20,111 of NZ_UWOA01000013.1, read as the reverse complement.
CAAACAGGCACCCCGGACCGCAAACCCGTCGGGCAGAACATCTCCGAGGTTCGGCGTGCGCACCGGATTCGTCGGCACGCGCGGCTGCGCAAGAAGGTGTCCGGCACCGCCGAGCGTCCGCGCTTGGTCGTGCACCGCTCCTCGCGGCACATCCACGTCCAGCTGGTCGACGACCTTGCTGGTCACACGGTGGCCGCGGCGTCCTCGATCGAGGCCGACGTGCGGGGTGTGGACGGCGACAAGAAGGCCCACAGTGTGCGGGTCGGCCAGCTGATCGCTGAGCGTGCCAAGGCCGCCGGCGTCGAGAACGTGGTGTTCGACCGCGGTGGCTACACCTACGGTGGGCGCATTGCGGCGCTGGCCGACGCGGCGCGCGAGGGCGGATTGAACTTCTGATGACTGACGTGAAGATGACTGGAAGGACCGCATGATGGCGGAGCAGCCGACAGGGGCCTCCTCGGCAGGTCCCGACACGGGCAGTGCCCCCCGCAGCGACGGGCGCGACAACCGTGACAACCGCGGTGGACGTGGTGGCCGCGATGGCGGCCGTGGCGGCCGCGACAACCGGGACGGCGACAAGAGCAACTACCTGGAGCGCGTCGTCGCGATCAACCGGGTGTCCAAGGTGGTCAAGGGTGGCCGCCGGTTCAGCTTCACCGCTTTGGTGATCGTCGGCGACGGCCACGGCTTGGTCGGCGTCGGCTACGGCAAGGCCAAGGAAGTGCCTGCCGCGATCGCCAAGGGTGTGGAGGAAGCCCGCAAGGGCTTCTTCCGGGTGCCGCTGATCGGTGGAACCATCACCCACCCCGTCCAGGGTGAAGCGGCCGCCGGCGTGGTGTTCCTGCGCCCGGCCAGCCCGGGTACCGGTGTGATCGCCGGCGGCGCGGTGCGTGCCGTGCTGGAATGCGCGGGCGTGCACGACATCCTGTCCAAGTCGCTGGGCAGCGACAACGCGATCAACGTGGTGCACGCCACCGTTGCCGCGCTGAAGATGCTGCAGCGTCCCGAAGAGGTGGCGGCCCGTCGTGGCCTGCCCATCGAAGATGTTGCGCCGGCCGCGATGCTCAAGGCACGTCGCGAGAGCGAAGCTCTGGCTGCCGCCGCGGCGCGGGAAGGCACGGCGTAATCATGGCTAACCTGAAGATCACCCAGGTCCGCGGCACCATCGGTGCGCGCTGGAAGCAGCGCGAGAGCCTGCGCACCCTGGGCTTGCGCAAGATCCGCCAGTCGGTGGTGCGTGAGGACAACCCGCAGACTCGTGGGCTGATCCGGGTTGTTCACCACCTCGTGCAAGTGGAGGAAGCAGAATGACCATCAAGTTGCACGACCTGCGCCCAGCGCCCGGGTCGAACACCAAGAAGACCCGCGTCGGCCGCGGTGAGGGTTCCAAGGGCAAGACCGCGGGTCGCGGCACCAAGGGCACCAAGGCACGGAAGAACGTGCCGGTCCGGTTCGAGGGTGGGCAGATGCCGATCCACATGCGGCTGCCCAAGCTGAAGGGCTTCCGTAACCGGTTCCGCACCGAGTACGAGGTCGTCAATGTCGGTGACATCAACCGGTTGTTCCCGGAGGGTGGCACCATCGGTCTCGACGAGCTGGTCGCCAAGGGCGCAGTCCGGAAGAATACCCTGGTCAAGGTGCTCGGCGACGGCAAGTTGACAGTCAAGGCCGACGTCACCGCGCACAAGTTCAGCGGCAGTGCCCGAGACAAGATCACCGCAGCCGGGGGCACCGCCACCGAGCTGTAGATCGCCGCGGCGCGACGAAGCTACAGAATCGCACTCCACCGGCCCGGTGGGGTGCGATTCTGCGTTCGACGGCGAGTTCCTGCGCGCACCGGGTGAGCCGAATCTGTCCGGCCGCGCCGGTAGGCTCAAAATCATGTTCTCCTTGCTGACCGGCGTCCCCGGCCTGGACGACCTGCGCGGCGTCGCCCGTCGCATCGACACCGCCCGGCACCACGGCGTGCCCGATGGCGTCATCCTCGAACTCGACCTGCAGGAGCTGCCCCACGAGACCGGTGCCTTCGACCCGCTGGCCCTGATCCGATCCGGTGGCCGGCCACCGGTGCTGCGTGATGTGGTGGCCGCCATCCACCGGGCTGCCGAGGACCCGCGCGTCGCGGGATTGATCGCCCGCGTGCAGCTGTCGGCGGCGGCCGCCGGACCGGTGCAGGAGCTGCGGGCGGCGATCGCCGAGTTCGCGGCCGTGAAGCCATCGCTGGCGTGGGCCGAAACCTACCCGGGCACGCTGTCGTACTACCTGGCTTCGGCGTTCGGCGAGGTCTGGATGCAGCCGTCGGGGACGGTCGGGCTGATCGGCTTCGCCACCAATGCGACCTTCCTGCGCAGCGCGCTGGGTAAGGCCGGCATCGAGGCGCAGTTCGTCGCCCGCGGCGAGTACAAGTCGGCGGCCAATCTGTTCACCCAGGACTCCTACACCGACGCGCACCGCGAGGCCGACACCGCGTTGGTGGAGAGCCTGCACGCCCAGGTGCGCGCGGCCGTCGCCGAATCCCGGAAACTGGACGCCGGCGCGGTCGATGCCCTCGCCGACAAGGCGCCGCTGCTGCGTGACGACGCGGTGGCCTCGGGCCTGATCGACCGGATCGGATTCCGCGACGAGGCCTACAACCGGATCGCGGTATTGGCCGGTGCGCAGGACACCACCGGTGCCGACGACGACGCACCACCGCGGCTGTATCTGGGGCGCTATGCCCACGCCACGGCCGGCGGTTCGGGGCCCACCCTGCCTGGGCGTAAGCCCAAGCCGGCGATCGCGGTAGTGACGGTCTCCGGGGCGATCGTCAGTGGCTCGGGCGGGCCGCAGTTGTCGCCGCTGGGCAACCGCAATGTCGGTGGCGACACGATCGCCGCGGCGCTGCGTGAGGCCGCGGCCGGTGACGAGGTCGCCGCGATCGTGCTGCGGGTGGACAGCCCGGGCGGCTCGGTCACCGGGTCCGAGACCATCTGGCGCGCGGTGCAGCAGGCCCGCGCGGCGGGCAAGCCGGTAGTGGCCTCGATGGGCGCGGTCGCGGCCTCCGGCGGGTACTACATCTCCGCGGGCACCGACGCCATCGTGGCCAATCCCGGCACCATCACCGGATCCATCGGGGTGGTGACCGGCAAGCTGGTCGCCCGTCAGCTCAAAGACCGCCTTGGAGTGGGAACCGACACGGTACGTACCGGCGCCAACGCCGATGCCTGGTCGATTAACGCCCCGTTCACCGCCGAGCAGCAAGGACAGGTCGAGACCGAAGCCGACCTGTTCTACAACGATTTCGTGGCTCGGGTGGCGCAAGGGCGCAACCTGTCCACCGATGCGGTGGACGCGGTGGCACGCGGACGGGTATGGACCGGTGCCGACGCGGCCGAACGTGGGCTGGTCGACGAACTGGGCGGGCTGCGCACGGCGGTACGCCGCGCCAAGGTGCTGGCCGGGCTCGACGCGGACGCGCAGGTCCGCACCGTGTCCTATCCCGGCTCGTCGTTGTGGGAGTTCGTCCGGCCGCGCCAATCGTCGCAGCCGGCGGCAGCGCTGTCCGATGCCGTCGCCGGTCTGCTGGTGCGGTCGCTGACCGGGATGGTCGACCAGGTCGAACGCTCGGTCAACGGCGCGCAGGTGCTGTGGCTGGGGGAGTCGCGCTGGTGAAAGGCGTAACGCAGAAGCAACAATTCTCTTCGCCGCAGTAAAAGCTCGGAAACACGTCTTTAACCGACGCCGCCCATGCTTAGAGCCATGAAACGGTTACTGCTGCTGGCAGGCTTGAGCGCGATGGTCGTCTTGGCCGCCCCCGCCAACGCCGCGCCGTCGGGCGTCGATGGGCAGTTTCTGGCCACCCTCTCCGGTGCCGGGCTGAGCCACCGCGCCGGCGACCAGGCAACCGTGTCGGCCGGCCGTGCGGTGTGCCAGCTGATGGACGCCGGACTGTCCCCGATGGACACCGTTGTCGCGGTGCAGGCCACCAACCCGGGCTTCACCATCCAGACGGCTGGACAGTTCGCCGCGATCTCGACGGCGCACTACTGCCCCCAATACATGTAGTTCGGTCTGCACGCCGTCGTCGTTAGGACTGCAGCCGGCAGCTCAACACGTCGCGGAACAATGCCTGGCGCAACGCGAGTTCGCGCGGATCGCTGTAGAGGTGAAATCCCAGGCGATTCATCACATACGAGTAGCCGATACCGGTGTCGGGATCGGCGAATCCGAAAGAGCCACCGAAACCCGGTGTGCCATAAGCCCTGTCCGACGACCCAAAGGCGGAACCAAACGCCGGCTTGGACAGGCCCAGCGAGAACACCACCTCGACGCCCAACACTTTGTCGCGTTCCCCGCGAGCCGGTGGTGCCGGCTTCGCGGTGAGTTCGTCGTGCACACCGGGACTCAGCGGTAGTGCTGGATCCGCGGTGGCCGCTGCGCCGTAGAGCCGCGCGATCGCCGAAGCGGAACCGATCCCGTTAGCGGACGGGATCTCCACGGCGCGCACCTCGTCGCGGTTGTAGTCGCCGTCCCAGGGTTTGACGTCGCGTGGCATGGAGCTGGCTCGTCCCAGCAGCCCGAACGGATTGAACGACGCGGCCACCAGGGCCGCCGGCATCACATTGAGGTGCAGTAGGGACTCGGCGCGCTTCCACTGGTGCAGCACCGCCACTTGATCGCGGGTTACCGAAGTCGGCAGGCCGATATGCAGGTTCAGCCCGAGCGGCCGGGCGATCTCGTCGGCGAAGAACCGGCCCAGGGTGCGACCCGCCGGGTCGGTGCGACGGATCAGCTCAGATTCATACCAGCCCAACGTGATCGCGTGATAGCCGTGCCGGGTGCCGGGCGCCCACAGGGGTTTCTGGGCGGCCAGCATGGGCGCCAGTCGTGCCGGGGCGGCGACGTCGGCCAGCGTGGGGGCGGGCTTCAGCGAGCTCAGTCCGGCCTGATGGCCCAGCAGCTGGCGGATCGTGACGTCACCCTTGCCGGCCTGGGCGAACTCGGGCCAATGGGTTACCACCTTGTCGTCGTAGCCGAAGAGTCCCCGCGAGACCGCCAGTGCCACGGTCAGGGCCGCCACGCCCTTGGTGGTGGAGAAGACGTTGACCATGGTGTTCTGCTGCCATGGTTGGCGGGTAACCCCGTCGCGGTAGCCGCCCCACAGGTCAACGACCTTGACGCCGTCGCGGTACACCGCGACCGCGGCGCCCACCTCACGGCCTGCTGCGAAGTTGGTCCGGAATGCATCGGCGACCTTGCCGTAGCCCACCTCGACGTCGCCGTCGATCAGATCCTGGGGAACCTTGACCTTGAGCACCATGGGGTGGTTATACCGCTGCCGGTCACCCGGCTATCGCCGAATGGCGATTTCCCATCCGCAACTGGTCCAGACGGTTGTCCTGCCGAGGCCTGCGATCGTGCGATAGGGCCGTTAGTCCTTTTTCAGGGCCGTTGCTATTTCAATATGGGGGCTGACCCGTAAGCAATATTACCTAATGCGTGACGGTGGTCACAGCCTTCTGTAAATCGTGATATCGCCCATATGGCGCACCTCTCAATTTCGGCTAATTCTCAGGTCAATCATGGTTTATCGCAGCGCGAGGCTCTGGGACTACCTAATTTTCAATTCTTCGGTGACGTCAAATTCGGCTAGCTTGCAGCGCGAGTGATTCGTAACGGTTCGCGGATTTCATGCTGAACCGGCGATTAATTAGGCAATGAATTCAGAAATTGGGAGATTCGGCATGAAACAGAGTCGTGACCGTCGGCAAAGTGCCCGTGGCTTCGCTGGGCGGGTGGCCGGCGCCGGAAGCGCAGTCGGCGCATTCCTGGCCTTCGGGGTGAGCCCGGTCGCAACCGCTCCGTCCGCCAGCGCAGACTTCGACGACCTGTTCTCGCAGCCCATCCTGGAGATGTTCGACTCGTGGTCCGCGGGCTCGGACCTGTGGCTCACCGGGTCGTCGGCCGACGTCCTGGACGGCCTGGACGCGGGTGCCGCGTTCGACTCCAGCATTTTCGCCTTCGACCCGACACAGCCGTTGGGCCCCTGGCTGGCGGAGATGGACCATGTGCTCTACACGGGCTTCCAGAACTACGTCTACCTACCGCTGTACGCCATCAGCCAAGACCTGATGGGCTACGCCGAACCGCTGCTCAACCTCGTCAACCAGCCCTTCGTCGACCTGTTCGGCCGGGTGCTGATCGGTAACGGCATCGACGGCTTCGACGGTGTCAACGACTCGCTGCTGGGCAGCTCGGGACTCTTCGGCAACCTCGGCGACGGTGGCTTCCTGTTCGGCGACGGCGGCGCCGGGGTGGCCGGTGACGCCATCAATGCCGACGGTGGGATCGGCGGAGCGGCCGGACTGATCGGCAACGGCGGCGCCGGTGGCGCCGGACTCGCTGGTATTGCCGGTGGCGACGCCGGTAACGGTGGTGACGGCGGTGCCGGTGGCTGGCTGCTGGGCAACGGAGGCCTGGGCGGTGCCGGCGGTGTCGGTGGAATCGGCGGTGGCGCAGGTGGTTTCGGTGGAACCGGCGGCGCGGCCATCTTCATCGGCAACGGCGGGGCCGGTGGTGCCGGTGGCGCCGGAGGTTTCGGGGGCGACGGTGCCGACGGAGCCACGTTCGGCGCGAGCGGTGATCACGGCGGCTTCGGCGGCATCGGCGGCAACGGTGGTGCCGGCGGCCGCGCGGGCTTGCTGTTCGGTGCCGCGGGCAACGGCGGCAATGGTGGTGTCGGCGGCGACGGCGGCGCCGGCGGTGATGGTCAGAACGGCCTGCATGGCACCAACGCCGGTGGCGCCGGCGTCAGCAGCGGCCTGCCCGGACAAGACGGCATGGACGCCGGTAACGGTGGCAACGGCGGCAACGGAGGCGCCGGTGGAAACGCGGGCAAGGGCGGCGCGGGCGGATTCCTCGGCATCCACCCGGCTGGTGCGTCCGGTGTGGCCGGGGCCGGCGGCAGCGCCGGTGACGCCGGCAATGCCGGCAATGGCGGCAACGGCGGCAACGGCGGTAACGACGGAACGGGCCTGTCCGCCGGCGACGGCGGTAACGGTGGCGCCGGCGGTGACCGTGGCATCGTCGGCATCGCGGGCCTCGGTGGTCTGAACAGCGACGGCACCCGCGCCGCCTCCGGCGCGGACGGTGCGGTGGCCATCAGTGGTGGCAACGGCGGTCACGGTGGTAACGGCGGCAACGGCGGCGTGCTCGCCGACGGCCAGGGTCAGAACGGTGGTGCTGCCGGAAACGGTGGCGCCGCAGGCCGGATCGGCGACGGCGGTAACGGCGGTAACGGCGGTCATGGCGGCGACAGCGCCGCCGGTGCCGACGGCGCCAACCCCGGCGACGCCGGTGTGGACGGCAAGGTCGGCGGTTACGGCGGCAACGGTGGACACGGTGGCGCCGGTGGACGCGATGCCGGGAACTCTGGCAATGGCGGCAACGGTGGCAACGGCGCGGATGGCGGCGACGGCGGAGCCGGTGCCAACGGCGCGGACGGGATCCTTCCGGGCCAGGACGGCCAGGATGGTGGTCGCGGCGGCAGTGGCGGTGACGGTGGCGCCGGCGGTAACGGTGGCAACGCGGGAGTCGTCTACAACGGCGTGGTCGGGCTCAACGGCAACGGCGGCGACGCCGGTAACGGCGGCAACGCCAACACCCCCGGCAACGGTGGCAACGGCGCGGCCGGCAACGCCGAAAACCCCAACGGCGGCAAGGGCGGCAACGGTGGTGACCCCGGTACGGCGGGCGTCGCCGGAGTCGCCGGCGTGCACGGCACCGGCGGCAACCCGGCCAGCGGTGTCAACGGTCTCGACGGCGTGGCCGGGACCGGAGTGACTGGCATTCACGGCAACGGCGGCAACGGCGGCGCGGGCTATGACGCCTCCGCTGACCCGAACGCCGTTCCGGGTGCCGACGGCGGGGCCGGCGGTGCCGGCGGCCACGGTGGTCTGATCGGCAATGGCGGCAACGGTGCAGCCGGCGGTAGCGGTGCGCTGGGCGCAGTCGGTACTGACGGCGACGTGCCCGGCGCAGCCGGCGGTGCCGGCGGTGCCGGCGGCCACGGTGGTGCCGGTGGCGCCGGCGGCAACGGCGGTGCGCTTGCTGGTAACGCCGGCGACGGAGGCGACGGCGGCAACGGCGCAACGGGCGGCAGCGGCGGTACCGGTCAGGACGGAGCGACCGGGGTGGCCGGCGTCGACGACGGCGCGGGCGGTAACGCCGGCGATGGCGGCAACGGTGGCGTGGGCGGCAATGGCGGCGTGGGCGGCAATGCCGGCACCGCGGCCAACGGCGACGGTGGCAGCAACGGTGACGGTGGGAACGCCGGTGACGGTGGGAACGCCGGGAACGCCGGCAACGGCGGAACCGGTGCCGCCGGTGACGCCGACAACCCCGACGGCGGTAAGGGCGGCGACGGCGGCAACCGCGGACAGGCCGGCCTGGGCGGCACCGGCGCCGGAGCCGGCGCCGGTGGCAGCGGCGGTACCGCCGGAACTGACGGCGCAGTCGGCGCGGACGCCACCGCAGGAGGCAACGGCGGTAACGGCGGTCGAGGATTCGACGCGACCGCACCGGGAAGCAACGGCGGTAACGGTGGTGGCGGCGGTAACGCCGGGGCCATCGGCATCGGTGGTGACGGCGGCGCCGGCGGTACGGGTGCCAACGGCCTGGCGGGTGTGACCGACGGCAACGGCAACGGCACCCTCGGCGGCGATGGCGGCCAGGGTGGTAACGGTGGCGCCGGTGGCGCAGGGGGCACCACCTCCGGTGACGCCGGAAACGGCGGTGTCGGCGGGGCCGGGGGCGTCGGCGGTATCGGCGGAAGCGGCGCCAMCGGCACCGCTGGTATCGACGCCACCCTGTCGGGCGGCAACGGTACGGACGGCGGCGACGCCGGCAACGGCGGTATCGGCGGCACGGGTGGTAGTGGCGGCAACGGCGGTGTCGGCGGCACTGCCACCGACGGCAAGGATGGCAACGCCGGCGACGGCGGAGTCGGTGGTGCGGGCGGAAACGCCGGCAGCGCCGGTAACGGCGGTGCCGGTGGCGCCGGCCTAGGCGGTGGTGCCGGTGCGGCGGCCGGCAACGGTGGCGACGGTGGCGACGGCGGCGTGCGTGGTACGGCCGGGGCCGGCGGCCAGGGCGGAACCAGCGGCGACGGAGCCACCCAGGCGGACAACGGTTCCACCGGTGCCAATGCGACCGGCGGCGACGGTGGCGCCGGCGGCAAGGGCGGTACGGCGACCAACGCGAACCAGACCGGCGGCGACGGCGGCAAGGGCGGTAACGCCGGTCCCGATGGCCGGGGTGGTAACGGCGGTGCGGGCGGCAACGGCTTCAACGGCGCCAACGGCACCAACTCCACGGACTCGAGCGTCGACGGCACCAACGGCGGCAACGGCACCGCCGGCGGTAACGGCGGTGCGGGCGGTCTGGGCGGCACCAACTCCGGCGTCGGGGGCAACGGTGGAACCGGCGGTGCTGGTGGCAACGGCGGCAACGGCGGCCACGGCAGCAACGGCACCACCGGGGGCAATGGCACCACCGCGAACCCGGACGGCTCCGCCGGCGGCGACGCCAGCAGCGGCGGCAACGGTGGCAACGGCGCCAGTGGCGGCAACGGTGGCGCGGCCGGTACCGGGGCCAGCGGCAGCGGCAGCGCCGGTGCTGGCGGCAAGGGCGGCAACGCCGGTAACGCCGGTAACGCCGGCAACGGCGGCAACGGCGGCGACGGGATCGCCACCAACACCACCGGATCGGGCGCGCACGGCGGCCACGGCGGCAACGGTGGTGACGGCGGCGACCGTGGCACAGCAGGAACCGCCGGCACGGGCGGCACCGGCGGTGACGGGAGCCAAGCCGCGAACGGCAAGGCCGGATCGACCGGCACCGGCGGTAACGGCGGCAACGGTGGCAAGGGTGCCGATGCGACCAGCACTGGCCAGTACGGCGGCAACGGCGGCAAGGGCGGCAACGCCGGCGCCGACGGAAACGGCGGTAACGGTGGCGACGCCGGTAAGGGCGCCAATGCCCCGACCGGCCCCGGCACGACCGGGGGGACCGGGTCGGCCGGCACCGACGGCGATCAGTCCGGCAACCCCAACGGCGGCACTGGCGGCACCGGCGGCAATGGCACCGGAATCGGCGGCAAGGGCGGAAACGGCGGCAGCGGTGGTACCGGCGCCGACGCCGGTAGCGCGCCTGGCGAGTCGGCAGGTGCCGGTGGCACCGGTGGTACCGGCGGCAACGGGTCCAACGGCGCCGACGGTGGCTACGGCGGTAAGGGCGGCGACGGCGGCCTCGGCGGCAGCAACTCCGGCAACGGCGGCGACGGCGGCAAGGGTGGCGCCGGCGGTAACGGCAGCAGGGGCGGCGACGGTGGCGCCGGTGGTGCCGGCGCGAGCGGCGGTAACGGCAGCGCGACGAACCCCAACGGTGGCGCCGGCGGTAACGGCGGCAGCGGCGGAAACGGCGGCAGCGGCGGAAACGCGGCCGGCGGCAACCTCGGCGGTAAAGGCGGTGCGGCCAACAACCCCAACGGCACCGCGGGCCAAGACGGTGGCAACGGCGCCGATGGCACTCCGGGTGGCCCCGGCGCCGCCGGGCCTGGTGGCCCCGCCGGCGGTGGCGGTTCGGCTGCCGGCGGCGGCACCGCCGGCCCGCCCGGGCAGCCCGGCGAGGGCGGCAAGGGCGGCGGGGTCATCCCCCCGAGCTGATAGCGCGGCCACCGCGCAACACGACGATGGCCGCCGGTCCTTCGAGACCGGCGGCCATCGTCGTTGTAAGTGGCGAAATTCCGCTTAGAGCCGGATCGCCTCGATCGCAACCGAGTTGCGCAGCCGGGCCACTATGTCACCGTCGGGAAAGGTGCGGCCGTAGTCGGCGAACACGGTCTCTCGGCCGCGTTCGCGCACCTGCCATCCGCGCTCGGTCAGGTATGCCCCGACCGGGTTTCGCTCGCCGGAGTACACCAGGGTGGCGATGTCGAGATCCAGGCCCTGGTTGGCGAAGCGCTGACCCAGCGACTGGTTCGAGTCGCTCAGGGTGGCCGCGCCGTCGGGGTGGTACTCGGTGGCAATCCTGCTGCCCGGGGCGCTCAGCGCGGTGATGTGGTCGAACAGCCGGTCCTGCGCTTCCGGCGGCAGATAGATGAGCAGGCCCTCTGCGCTCCATGCGGTGGGCTTAGTCGGGTCAAAACCGCTCTCGCGCAATGCCGCCGGCCAGTCGTCGCGCAGGTCGACGGCCACGGCGTGGCGATCGGCGGTCGGCTGGGCTCCCAAGTCGGCCAGCGTGCGGGACTTGAACTCGATGACGTCCGGCTGGTCGATCTCATAGACCACGCTGCCGGCCGGCCAACCCAGCCGGTAGGCCCGCGAATCCAGTCCTGCGGCCAGGATGACCGACTGCCGGATGCCGGCGTCCGCGGCCTGGCCGAAGAAGTCGTCGAAGAACCGGGTGCGTACCGCCATCACGGCGGTCATCGGGCCGGCGGCGGTCTTGGCCTCGGCGGCCACCGCCGGGTCCAGGGCGCCGTCGACCATTTTGGTGAAGAAGTCGATGCCCACCGCACGTACCAGCGGCGCCGCGAACGGGTCGGAGATGAGCGGTTCGGCTTCGGCGGTGGCCAGGGCTCGGGCGGCGGCGACCATGGTGGCGGTGGCGCCCACGCTGGAGGCCAGGTCCCAGGTGTCTCCAGGAAGTCGGCCGGTACTTGCCACGGTGCATACTCCTATCTCTCTAGCGCCTATCTAGCTCTGCCGGTCGGGCGCCGCCGGAAGTTAGTTAGCGTATTTAACGAGTCGTCGACGACTCTACGCCGCTACGCTGATCACGCGCTGGGAGTGCCGCCAACGCCCGCCCGGCCTGCGGTGCGCAGCTGTTACTCTCGTAGACTGCTGACGCGCATAAGACACGCGTGGCCTCGTCGTGATCGGCTGGCCCGTGGACGCGAAAACGCAGGACTAACCCAGGACTAACCGGGGCTGGGACACAACAGCCCATTGAACGCCGCGACCGGACCTCGGCTGCGCAGGAGGAGAAGAGTGTTCTCGGCTTTCATCTCATCACTGCGGACGGTCGACCTGAGGCGCAAGATCTTGTTCGCGCTGGGCATCATCGTGGTGTACCGCTTGGGAGCCGCGATCCCGTCGCCCGGCGTCGACTACCAGAACGTGCAGCAGTGCATCAAGGAAGTCAGTGGTGGCGATGCCGCGCAGGTGTACTCACTGATCAACCTGTTCTCCGGCGGCGCGCTGCTGCAGCTGACGGTGTTCGCGATCGGCGTGATGCCCTACATCACCGCCAGCATCATCGTGCAGCTGCTCACCGTGGTGATCCCGCGCTTCGAGGAACTGCGTAAAGAAGGCCAGTCCGGCCAGAACAAGATGACGCAGTACACCCGCTACCTGACGGTTGCGCTGGCTATTCTGCAGGCCACCAGCATCGTGGCGCTGGCCGCCAACGGCGGCCTGCTGCAGACCTGCAGCCTGCGGCACGACATCATCGCCGACCACAGCATCTTCACCCTGATGGTGATCGTGCTGGTGATGACCTCCGGCGCGGTCCTGGTGATGTGGCTCGGAGAGCTCATCACCGAGCGCGGCATCGGCAACGGCATGTCGCTGCTGATCTTCGTCGGTATCGCCGCCCGCATTCCGATCGAGGGCAAGACCATCCTCGACTCCCGCGGCGCCGTGGTGTTCACCATGGTCTGCCTGGCGGCACTGATCATCGTCGTCGGCGTGGTCTTCGTGGAGCAGGGCCAGCGTCGTATCCCGGTGCAGTACGCCAAGCGCATGGTCGGCCGGCGCATGTACGGCGGCACCTCGACGTACCTGCCGCTGAAGGTCAACCAGGCTGGCGTTATCCCGGTCATCTTCGCCTCGTCGCTGATCTACATTCCGCAGCTGATCACCCAGTTGGTCCACAGTGGCGGCAGCGGCCCCGGCAACAGCTGGTGGGACAAGTTCGTCAGCACCTACCTGTCCGACCCGTCCAACTTCGTCTACATCGGGCTGTACTTCGGTTTGATCATCTTCTTCACGTACTTCTACGTGTCGATCACGTTCAACCCGGACGAGCGGGCCGACGAGATGAAGAAGTTCGGTGGCTTCATCCCGGGCATCCGCCCGGGACGCCCGACCGCGGACTACCTGCGCTATGTGCTCAGCCGGATCACGCTGCCCGGCTCGATCTACCTCGGCGTGATCTCGGTGCTGCCGAACCTGTTCCTGAACATGGGCAGCTCGGGCACCGTTCAGAACCTGCCCTTCGGCGGCACCGCGGTGCTGATCATGATCGGCGTGGGTCTGGACACGGTGAAGCAGATCGAGAGTCAGCTCATGCAGCGCAACTACGAAGGGTTCCTCAAGTGAGAGTCGTACTGCTGGGACCGCCGGGAGCAGGCAAGGGCACCCAGGCGGTGAAGCTCTCGGAGAAGCTGGGCGTCCCACAGATCTCCACCGGTGACCTGTTCCGGCACAACATCGCCGAGGGCACCGCGCTGGGCAAGCAGGCCAAGCAGTACCTCGATGCGGGCGACCTGGTTCCGCCGGAGCTGACCAACGCGCTGGTCGAAGATCGGCTGGACCAGCCCGACGCCGCCAACGGCTTCATCCTGGACGGCTATCCCCGTTCGGTGGAGCAGGCGGAGGCATTGCACGCCATGCTGGAAAACCGTCAGACCAAGCTGGATGCGGTCCTGGAGTTCCGGGTCACCGAGAGCGAACTGCTCAAGCGGCTCAAGGAACGCGGTCGCGCCGACGACACCGCTGAGGTCATCCACAATCGGATGATGGTCTACCGCGAGGAGACCACGCCGTTGTTGGACTACTACCAGGACGAGCACGACCTGCATGTCGTGGATGCGCTCGGCACGCTCGATGAGGTGTTCACCCGCGCCCTGAACGCCCTGGGACAGTAGTGATCGGGTGGGCGAAGCGGCGCAAAGCGGTGCCGCATCGCAGCCCGGGTGAGCTCGACGCGATGGCTGCGGCCGGCGCCGTCGTCGCCGCTGCCCTGGCCGCAGTCCGCGAAGCGGCGGCCGTCGGCGTCTCGACCCTGCAACTGGACGAGATCGCCGAATCGGTGATCCGGGACGCGGGCGCCACGCCGTCGTTCCTGGGCTACCACGGCTTCCCGGCGTCGATCTGCAGCTCGGTCAACGACCGGGTGGTGCACGGCATCCCGACGGCGGCCGAGGTGCTGGTGGCCGGGGATCTGGTGTCCATCGACTGTGGTGCGATCCTGGACGGCTGGCACGGCGATGCCGCAGTGACCTTCGGGATCGGGACGCTGAGCGCCGCCGACGAAAACCTGTCTGCGGCGACCCGGCAGGCGATGGAGGCCGGCATCGCGGCGATGGTGGTCGGCAACCGACTCAGTGATGTGTCGCACGCTATCGAAATGGGCGCCCGGGCCGCGTCGACCGAGTTCAAGCGCTCGTTCGGCATCGTGGCCGGCTACGGCGGCCATGGTATCGGCCGCCAGATGCACATGGACCCATTCCTACCCAATGAGGGATCGCCGGGCCACGGACCGCTGCTGGTGGCGGGCTCGGTGCTGGCCATCGAGCCGATGCTCACCTTGGGCACCGATCAAACGGTGATCCTCGAAGACGAGTGGACCGTCGTCACCGCCGATGGGTCACGCGCCGCGCACTGGGAACACAGCGTCGCGGTGACCGAGGACGGGCCCAGAATTCTGACCAGCCCGGCCGCCGGCTGACCCCGGAACGAGAAAGAACCGAACTCCACGCTGAACCGTCTCACCACGGTGAGGGTGCGCGTCTGGAACGCTGCATCAGCCTCGCGCATCCTGGTGGGCCGGTCTTCGGGTGGCGGAATCAACCGATCGCGCGGGCTACCAGCCGAGCAGCACGAGTTCGGAGCAGAATCCCGGTCCCATCGCGACCATCAGTCCGAACGAGCCCGGCGGAGGCGGATCGGCCATGGTGGCCCGCAGCACGTCGAGCACCGAGGCTGATGACAGATTCCCGTTCTCGCGCAACGACGTTCGGGTTCGATCCAGCGCATCTGCAGGCAGGTCCAACACGTCCTGGACCGCCTCGATGACCTTCGGCCCACCGGGATGGCAGACGTAAGTCGACACGTCAGCGGAGGTCATGCCACAGTCGGCCAGGAAGTTGCGGACATCCTCGGCCAGATACTTCTCGACGACGGTGGCGACCTCGACGGACAGCTTGATCTGAAACCCGCTGGTGCCGATATCCCAGCCCATCACGTCCTGGGTGTCGGGGTAGAGCCTGCTGCGGGTGGCCAGTACCTTCGGCGCCTTCGGCCGGACCGGGCGCCGGTTCGCCCCGGTCGCGATCACGGCGGCCGCGCCGTCGCCGAACAGACTGGCGGCTACGAAATTGGCCATCGAACGGTCGTCGCGCTGGATGGTCAGCGAGCACAGTTCGACCGCGAGCAACGCGGCCACGTGGTCGGGGTAGGCGCGCAGGTAGTCGTGCATCCTGGCCACCCCGGCAGCACCTGCGACACAGCCCAAGCCGAACAACGGGATCCGCTTGACGTCGGGCCGCAGTCCAACCCTGGCCGCCAGCCTGGCCTCCAAAGTCGGTACGGCAAGCCCGGTTACCGTCGTCGACACCACCAGGTCGACGTCGGCCGGCTTGACCTTGGCGGCATCCAGGGCCGCCAGTAGCGCATGCTCACCGAGGTCGAGGGCGACATCGATGAAGGTGTTGTTGGCCTCGGTGAAACCGCTCAGCTCGGCATAGCGGGGCAACGGCAACGCCAGGTGCCGGGATGCGACGCCGCTGGCATCGAAGAACCGCCGAAACTCGGGACCGGCGATGTCGCCCAATGCCTGGGCCGATTCGTCTTGGCTGTATCGGTTCAGTGGGAATTCAACGGCTACCGCGGCAAGCGAAGGCGACGAGGGGGTCATGTCGGTGTCACGTAGCCGAGCACTCATCGGTTCAATTCCCCTACCGCGACGACTCTTCCGGCCCTGCCTCCGCGTGCAGCGACCGGCGCCATGATGTCAATTGCCGCACACCGAAGCGACCGCGCCACGCGGTGCGGTAAGAAAAGGGCGTGGCAGCTTCCAGTTCCTCCGGCGATGCCGACCCGATCGCGTTGGCCCGCGCCAACTGGGAGCGGGCCGGCTGGGGTGAGGTCGCCGACGGAATGGTCGCGGTGACATCGGTGATGCGCGCCCACCAGATCCTGCTGGCACGGGTGGAGGCGACGCTGCGGCCCTACGACTTGAGCTTCTCCCGATTCGAGCTGCTGCGGTTGCTGGCGTTCAGCCGTTCTGGCGAGTTGCCGATCACCAAGGCCTCCGACCGGCTGCAGGTCCACGTCACCAGCGTCACCCACGCGATCCGGCGGCTGGAGGCGGCCGGATTGGTCGAGCGGCTGCCGCACCCCACCGACGGGCGCACCACGCTGGTGTCGATCACCGACTTGGGCCGGGCCACGGTCGCCGACGCGACGGTCAGCCTGAACCGGGAGGTGTTCGCCGACGTCGGCATGTCGGAGGAGGAGTCGCGAACGCTGTCCTCGGCGATTGAGACGTTGCGGCGCAATGCCGGAGACTTCTAGGCCCCTGGCCGGCGGGTTCATGTGGACTCTCGCGCGGCGGGGGACGGGATCGGGATGGTGGCGGTGACGGCGGTGCCCGCCCCGGGCCGTGACCGGATATTGAGCCGGCCGCCGACCAGCTCGGCGCGCTCGGCCATCGACAGCACCCCGTAGCCGCCCATCTCGTCGCCGCCCACCGGGTGCTCGAAGGTGTCGAACCCCACCCCGTCGTCGATGATCTCCAGCCGCGCGGTGTCGGGGTCGGCGGTGATCGCGAATCCCAGCCGCACCGTCGTCGCGGCCGCGTGTTTGACCACGTTCTGCAGGCCTTCCTGCGCGATCCGGTACAGCGCCAGCTCGATGTGCTCGGGCAGCCGGGTCTCGGCCAGGTCCAGCTCGATGGTGAGCTGCGGGATCGACCGAGCCAGGCTGGCCAGGCCACCGGACAGGCCCAGATCGTCGAGCACCGGAGGCCGTAGCCCGCTGATCGCCACCCGGGTCTCCTGCAGGGTCAGCCCGGCGAGTTCACGAGCGGCCTCCAGTTGCGCCGACGCCTCATCCGGGTCATTGCCGACCGCGCGGGCGGCGGCGTCGAGCCGGTAAGACAGCGTCACCAGCCGCTGCGAGATGCCGTCGTGAATGTCGCCGGCCAACCGGCGCCGCTCGATCTCCTGGGCTTCGATCACCTGCTCTACGAAGAGCTCGTGGGCACGTTCGCGCGCCACCAGCTGCCGGTGCAGCCGGGCCTGGTGCATGGCGCCGGCGATGAGCCGGCCGATCACCCGAAGCAGCTCGACGTCACCGGGGGTGAACTCGCGGCGGGTCACGGTGTGCACGTTGAGCACACCCACCAGCCCGCCGGGATCGGTCTCCATCGGCACCGACACCATCGAGGTGAAGTCGCGCCCACGCAGCGACTCGATCGGCAGGTAGCGCGAGTCGGCCTCTTTGTTGTCGCTGATCACCACCGGCTCGCGATGCCGCGCCACCCAGCCCGACACCCCCGATCCCAGCGGCAGCCGGATCTTGCCCACTTCAGTGTCGAACGGCGGGGTCGCGCCGGTCAGGGTCAGCGAGCGCTCGGTGTCGTCGAGGACGTGCACGAAGCAGACGTCGGTTCCGGTGGCCGCGGTGATCATCCGGGCCGCTGCGGCGGCCAGCGGTTCCACGCCGGGGCCGCTGGAGGCGGCCTGGATCAGTTCCCGCAGCAGCGCCAGCTCGTGGTTCGCGTCTACAAAATCCCGCACCGCCGTGGTCTTGCGGGGGCGGGAACGCGGCCCGTTGCTGGAGCTCACCGGTAGATGCCTTCGCGCAGCGCGGTCGCCACGGCACCGGTCCGGTCGGACACCCCGAGCTTGCGGTAGATGGAGCGGAGATGGGATTTGACCGTCTCGTCGCCGATCACCAGCTTGGTGGCGATCCCGCGATTGGACAGCCCGCTGACCATGTAAGCCAGGATCTCACTTTCCCGCTGGGTGAGGCCCTGGCGGGCGCCGGGCCAGAATTCATCGCGTTGCAGCCGGGCGGCGGTGCCGGCCGCCCGCGCCGCCAGCCCCGGGTCGATCACTGTCTCGCCGCGGTGGGCCAACTCGATCTGATGCACCAGGTCGTCGCTGCTGATGCTCTTGAGCAGGTAGCCGGTCGCGCCGACGCGCAGCGCCTCGAACAGGTACTGCTCGTCGTCGTAGACCGACAGCATCACGACCTTGCGTTCCGGGTCGCGTTCCCGCAGCGCCAGACACAGGTCCAGGCCGCTCTCACCGCGCATCCGTACGTCGCACAGCACGATGTCGGGGTCGGTCTCGGCGATCACGGCCATGGCCTGCTCGGCATTGATCGCCTGGCCGACCACTTCGATCCGATCGGCGAACGCGGTGAGCATGGCCCGCAGGCCCTCGATCACCATTTCGTGGTCGTCGACGAGGACCAGGCGCACGGGCATAGCAAGACAATAGGGCCCTGCGGCGGTTCAGCGAGGCTCGATGGAGTCGGCCCGTAGGGGTGGCGGAGGCGAGGTGAAGCTGGGACCGCCGAATCAGCCCGGCGGTTCAGCGAGGCTCGATGGAGTCGGCCCGTAGGGGTGGCGGAGGCGAGGTGAAGCTGGGACCGCCGAATCAGGCCCCCGGTGATTACCCCACCCAGATCCCCCCAATGGGGGAGGACACCGAGGCTCGCGTCCGGCACGGTGTCTGTTATGCAGATCACAACTGAACTCGCGACATGGACCGGTCCGGGCCGCCCGTTCTGGTGGGACCAGGCGCACCCGGATGCCGAGGTGTACCCCCTGCAAGCGGTGATCTTCGATCTAGACGCGCTCGCCGACGCCGACGGCGAACCCCGCTCGGGCCTGGTGGACCTGGTGTTGAGCCTGTTCGCGACGGGTCTGTGGATCGCGGTGGTGGGCGCCGGCCCGCGTGCCTGGGTGCAGGAGCGGGTGCGGGAGCTGATCGGTGACGGCATGGCCGAGACGGTGGTGAGCGCCGACGACCTGACCGGCCCCGCCGGGGACGCCGAGCTCTACCGGCTGGCGCTGTGGGAGCTTGGCATTGTGGCCGGGGAGGCGCTGGTGATCGCCGGCTATGAGTCTGGGGCCCGCACCGCGGCCGCCATCGGCCTGCCGGCCATCTATGCGGGTTCCAGCCATTACGACGGCCTGCTGGCCAACGGTTGCCGGGAGTTGCAGGCGCAGCGGGTGGTTGCCCGATTCAGCTGCCGCGAAGCAGGCTGATCTCGGCGCTGGACACGCCGCGCCGCAATCATTGTTTGACGCTGACGCCTCCGGTCGCTGACCATGGTGCGGTGCGTCCACTGGTAGTTCTGCTGTGCGCCGCGTTGTGCGCGATGGGGGTGACCGTGGCGACCGCGCCGCTGGCCGCAGCGGTCGTCGAACCCTGGTTCGGCAATGCGGTCGGCAACGCCACACAGGTGGTTTCGGTTGTCGGAGTGGGTCATTCGACTGCAAAGATCGATGTCTATCAGCGGACTCCGGTGGGCTGGGAGGCGGTCGCGGCAGGGATTCCGGCACATGTCGGTTCGGCGGGCATCACGCCAGGGACCAAAGAAGGCGAGCCGTCGACCCCGATGGGGTTTTACACGCTCGATTCGGCGTTCGGCACCGCGCCGAATCCCGGCGGAGGCCTGCCGTATGTGCAGGTCGGATCCGACCACTGGTGGGACAGCGACTCCAACAGCCCGACCTACAACACCATGCAGGTCTGCAAAAAAGCCCAGTGCCCGTTCAGCACGGCGGCCAGCGAGAACCTCAACATCCCGCAGTACCGGCACGCGGTGGTCATCGGCGTCAACAAATCCCGCACGCCCGGCGACGGCTCCGCCTACTTCTTTCACACCACCGACGGGGGACCGACGGCGGGCTGCGTGGCCATCGATGACGCCACGCTGGTGAAGATCATCGGTTGGCTACGGCCGGGCGCGGTGATGGCGATCGCGAAGTAGGCAGCAAGTCAGTTGGTGGTTGGTGGTGCTTGGGGTTGGAAGGGTTGGTACCACCACCAGTGGGCGCGTTCRCCGGTGGGTCCGGGGCAGGGTGTGACGGTGGGTGCGGGGGTGCGG
>NZ_UWOA01000064.1:0-21413 GCF_900604305.1 Mycobacterium sp. P7213 | reverse complement strand
CCGCCGAGCCCACCGGTGCCGCCCACCCCGCCGTTGCCGCCRCTGAGTCCGGAGGCACCGGTGCCCGGCGCCACGAAGCCGGCGTTGCCGCCCGTGCCGCCGGCACCGCCGGCACCACCGGCACCGCCGACGCCGCCGTCACCCGAGACCGTGCCACCGTTGCCGCCGTGACCGCCGAGGCCGCCATTACCGCCCTGCCCACCGGCGAGGCCGGCGCCGGACGCGTCCCGTCCTCCGGCCACGCCGGCCGCACCCGCACCACCGTTGCCGCCGGCACCGCCGGTACCGACAGTGCCCGCGTTACCACCCGCACCGCCGGCGCCGCCGGACTGCGGGGCACCGCCGATCACGCCGACACCCGTGCCGCCGTTGCCGCCGGCGCCGCCATTGGCGCTGCCCGCCGCACCGGCCGCACCGGTCGCCGCCTGGCTCGTGTGCCCGGCGTTCCAGCCGCCGGCCCCACCGGTGCCGGCCTGACCCACCGTGCCGCCGTTGCCGCCGCYACCGCCAACACCGGCGACGGCATTGTTGCCGCCACCGGCACCGTCGCCACCGCGGCCACCGTCACCGCCGTCGCCGGCGGCACCACCGACACCGCCGACGCCACCGGATCCGTCAATCCCGCTCTTGCCGGTACCCACCGTGGCGCCACCCGCGCCGCCGGTGCCACCGACACCGCCCGCACCGCCGTTGCCACCGGTGCCGGTGGCGTTGCCACCATTGGTGCCGTTGCCGCCACTGCCCGCCGCGGCATTGATGCCGTCGATCCCGTCCTTGGCGGAGCCGCCGGCCCCACCTGCGCCGCCGGTGCCACCCTGCCCGCCGGCGCCACCATTACCGGCGACGGTGCCACCGAGGCCACCGACACCACCGCTACCGCCATTGCCACCGAGCCCACCGCCGGTGCCGTTGCCGGAACCGTTGGTAACTCCGGCCAGGCCGGCCGCGCCCACGCCACCGTTACCACCGGCGCCACCGTTGCCGAGCGTCCCCGCGTTACCGCCCGCTCCGCCGGTACCGCCGGACTGGGCAACGCCACCGATCACACCCGCGCCCGCGCCGCCATCGCCACCGGCCCCGCCGTTAGCACCGCTGCCGGCGGCACCGTTGGCGCCACCGGTAGCCAGCGCACCGTTCGGGCCCTGGCCGCCACTGCCGCCGGCCCCGGCCGCTCCGGCATTTCCGCCGTTGCCGCCCTTACCGCCGTGACCGGCGACCGCAGCGTTGCCGCCGCCGGCTCCGTCACCACCGCTGCCGCCGGCACCCGCCGCGCCACCAGCGCCACCGGTGCCGCCGACCCCGCCAACACCGTGGGCTCCCACGGTGCCGTTGGCCGCTGCACCGCCGACACCGCCGTTGCCGCCGACGCCGCCCTTACCACCGACGCCACCGTTGCCACCGTCGGTGCCGTCGTTGCCCGCCGAGCCGCTGCCCGCAACGGCGTCCGTGCCGTTGGTGCCGGCGACTCCGGCCCCACCGGCGCCACCGACACCGGCGGCACCACCATTGCCGCCGACCCCACCGTTACCGGCCTCGGAGCCACCGGCACCACCGGCACCACCGTTGCCGCCAGCACCACCATTGCCGCCGTTGGTGCCATTGCCGTTGCCACTGGTCACCCCGGCCGCACCGGCCATACCGGCGCCACCGTCACCACCGGCACCGCCATTACCGCTGCGCCCGGCGTCACCGCCGGCACCGCCTTGGCCACCGGCCTGACCGGCGACCATGGCGTCGCCGCCGTCGCCACCCGCGCCACCATTGCCGCCGCCGACACCGGTACCGCCCGTCACACCACTCGCGGCATGGGTGCCGTCGCCGTTGACGCCGCCGGCACCACCGGCGCCACCGAGACCCTGGTCACCACCGGCACCACCGGCACCACCGGCCGATCCGGCACCGCCGTCGGCGCCCGCGCCGCCGTTACCGGCCGCGCCACCGGCACCGCCGTTACCGCCGATAGCGCCGACGCCGGTCGAACCCGTCGCCCCCAGCAAACCGCTCGCACCGCCGGCACCACCGGATCCGCCCACACCACCGGTACCACCGAGCCCGCCGTCACCGGCGTCTCCGCCGGCCGCCCCGGCCACGATGGCGTCCAGGCCATTACCGCCGGCCCCGCCGACACCACCGGTGCCGCCCAGTGCGCCGGCACCACCGTTGCCGCCGGATCCGATCAGCCAGCCACCGCGGCCGCCGGCACCACCATTGCCGCCGGCACCACCGACACCGCCGTTATCGCCGGTGACACCGGCACCACCCGCGGCGCCCACCGTGCCGGTTCCGCCGATGCCACCCGCACCGCCGACACCACCGTTGCCGAACAGCAGGCCCGCGCCTGCACCGCCGGCGCCGCCGAGGCCGCCGTCGATACCCAGCGCGCCGGCCCCACCGGAACCGCCGTCGCCGCCGATACCCATGAACCAGCCGCCAGCGCCACCGGCACCACCATCGCCACCGAGGACACCGGCACCACCGTCGCCACCGTTGCCGAACGACCCCGCATCCCCGCCGGCACCACCGGTGCCGTCAGCGGCGACACCACCGGCACCGCCGTCGCCGAACCACAAGCCGCCGGCCCCGCCGGCGGCCTCGGCCAAGGTGCCGCCATCGATACCATCGGCTCCGTTGCCGATCAGGTCCTGCCCGAAGAGCAACTGCGGCAGCGGGTTGATCAGGTACTCGTCGAGGAACGCACCGACCGAGCTGGTGATCCACAGCTGCCCGAGGTCATACATCGGGGTGTAGAACCAGCTATTGACCAAATCGGTCAACGTATCCGGATTGGTGGACTCCGCTGTCCATGGCAAATCGCCGGACGAACCGATCAACGAGTCACCGAGCGTCGGCCCCAGCAGATCGACGATCCAGTCCAATTCCACATCGGCATGCGCGACCGGCGGCAGCGCCAACGGCGTCAAGCCAAGCGCCAGAAACGCGCCCACCGCCGTACCGGCGCCTGCCACCCGACGGCCCCGCTGCCGCTGACGCACAACCCGACCGTCGTTCTTAGCCATCCGAGTTTCCTAACTGTGCTGATTCGAAATTGGTCAAACGATCGGCCGATCAGAACGGGGGTGTCGGGGCCCACACGGCATAGGTGGCGCCGGTGGTGCCGTACATTCCCGCCTTGCCGGCAGAAGCTCCGTCACCCTGGATACCGCCGGCTCCGCCGTCGGCCTGGGTGCCGTCGGCTTCCTGCCCACCTTGGCCGGCCGCACCGCCGACGCCGAAAGCGCCGCTCAGCCCGGTCTTGCCGCCGATACCGCCGTCACCCGGGGTGATCTTGCTTTCCTGGCCGGCCGGCACGTAACCGTCGGCACCGTTACCACCGTTGCCACCATTGCCACCGGCACCGGCGTCACCACCGTTGCCACCGTTGCCACCGCCACCGGCGTGACCGGCTGTCCCGCCGCCACCGCCGGCCGCACCCGCGGCGCCACCGGTACCACCGGCACCGCCAGCGCCGCCGTTACCGCCGTTGCCCGCGTCGCCGCCGTCGCCGCCGTCGCCGGCGTAGCCATGGCCGCCCGTCGGCGCGATCAGCTGGGCCTGGCCGGTCTGAGCGCCATTGAAGGCGTTGGCGCCCCAGGTACCGGAGCCGCCGTCGCCGCCGTTGCCGCCAGCGGTGGCGTTCCCGCCGTCACCGCCGTTGCCGCCGACGCCGCCGTCACCGCCGTTGCCGAAGACCGATCCGCCAGCACCACCGGCACCACCGGCACCGCCGGCACCACCGATAATGCCGTTCACGCCATCACCACCGCGACCGCCGTCGCCGGCGTCGCCGCCATAGGCCGTTGCGTTGTACGCCGCACTGTAGGCGGTCCCGCCGGCGGCACCGTTGCCACCGTTGGAGCCGGCGATACCGTCGCCGCCATTGCCGCCATTACCAGCGTGCGCGGTCGCCCCGTGGCCACCGATGCACAAGCCGATGGGGCCCGCGCCACCCTCACAGCCCGAGGTGTAGGCGGCACCACCCGCGCCGCCATTGCCGCCGTCTTGCGAGTGGATGCCGTTGATGACGCCGTTGGAGCCGTTGGTTCCATTACCCGCGTTCACATCGCCGGCCAGCGCACCGCCGCTGTTACCGCCGGTGGAGCCACTGCCCGCCTTGGAACCGTTGGCGGTGACCACGGTGCCGGTGGTGCCGTCCACGCCGTCACCACCCTTGCCGCCGGCGCCGCCGTTGCCGAACGATCCGGCGTTGCCGCCGAGGCCGCCGGCGCCGCCGGCCTGGCCGTAGGTGTCCGCGCCGACGGTGTAGAAGCCCTGGCCGGTGCCGCCGTTGCCGCCGGCCCCGCCGTTGCCGCCGCCACCGGCGCCGCCGATCAGGCCGGCCGCACCGACCTGACCGACGCCACCGCCCGAGCCACCGGCACCTCCGGTACCGGCCGTCCCGCGTTCGCCGCCGGTGCCGCCCGCCCCGCCGTTACCGGCGGTCTGTCCGCCGCCGCCGCCGAGGCCGTTACCGCCGCGGCCGCCGTTGCCGGCGTCCCCGGCCGCACCGCCCTGGCCACCGGCACCGCCGTCGCCGTTGGTCGCAACGCCACCGGCGCCGCCGATCCCGCCCTTGCCGCCGACCCCACCGTTGCCGCCGGTGCCGCCGTTGGCGCCCGAGACGCTGGCGTTGGCGCCATTACCGCCGGTGCCGCCGCGACCACCCGCGCCACCCTGACCGCCGGCGCCACCGTCGCCGGCGGTGGTGCCGCCAGCGCCGCCAATGCCGCCGTTACCGCCCATCCCGCCGTTGCCGCCGAGGGTGCCGTTGCCCGAGCCGTTGGTGGTTCCGTTCGCGCCGGCCGCACCGGCACCGCCGTTGCCGCCCACACCACCGGTGCCGAGTGCGCCGGCAGCACCACCCTTGCCGCCGTCGCCACCGATCTGCGCGGTGCTTCCCGCATCGCCGCCATTGCCGCCGGCACCACCGGAACCATCGGAGCCATCCGCACCGGCCGCGCCGGATGCGGCCTGACCGCCGGCACCCTGGCCGCCGGCACCGCCGGCCGCACCGGTGCCGTACGCGTCGCCGCCCGCACCACCGTTACCGCCGTGACCAGCCACCGCATTACTTCCGCCGCCGGCGCCGTTACCGCCGCGGCCGCCCTCACCGGCGCTACCGCCGGCGCCGCCCGCGCCGCCCACGCCGCCGGCGCCCTGCGCGCCCGCGGTGCCGTTGGTGACACTGCCGCCCAGACCACCGTTGCCGCCGATGCCACCGATACCGCCATTGCCGCCGCTGCCGTAGGCATCGCCGCCGTCGGTGCCGTTACCGCCGGTTCCAGCGATTGCGTCGATGCCGTCCGTTCCATCCGCGGCCGATCCGCCGACACCGCCGACACCGCCGGCACCGCCGATACCACCCGCGCCGCCATTTCCGGCGATCGTGCCGCCGGCACCGCCCTTACCGCCGACACCGCCGTGACCGCCGACCCCGCCGTTGGAGCCGACTCCATTGCCGTCGGTGGTCCCGGCCGCACCAGCCGCGCCGGCGCCGCCGTTACCACCGGCACCGCCGTCGCCGTGCTGCCCGGCTGCGCCACCATTTCCGCCGGCACCACCAGACTGCGCGACACCGCCGATCACACCCTCGCCGGCGCCACCGTTACCGCCGGCACCGCCGTCACCTTCGGCGCCGTGTGCGCCGGCCGCTCCACCGGCAGCCTGAACCGCGTGGTTGGCGTCCCAGCCGCCGGCACCGCCGACACCGCCGGCACCGTAGTCGGTGCCGCCCTTGCCGCCGTTGCCGCCACTGCCGGCCACCGCGTTCGCGCCGCCGCCGGCACCGTCACCGCCGGCGCCACCGGTACCGGCGTCGCCGCCGAGCCCGCCCGCGCCACCGACGCCACCAGCGCCGACCGCACCGGCGTTGCCGTGCGCGGCGGTGCCACCGGCACCGCCATTGCCGCCGACACCGCCATTGCCGCCGCCGCCGCCCTGACCGGTGGCGTCGCCGCCGTTGCCGCCGTTGCCGCCGCTGCCCGCGATCGCGTCGGTGCCGTCCACGCCGGAGGCACCCGAGCCGCCGGTGCCACCGACACCGCCCGCGCCACCACGGCCGCCCGCACCGCCGTTACCAGCCAGCGAGCCGCCGGCACCACCGATACCGCCGGTGCCCCCGTTGCCGCCGGTGCCGCCGATGTTGCCGACTCCGGTGATCGGGTCGGTGGTTCCGGTGGTGCCAGTCGCGCCCACCCCACCGTCGCCGCCGCGCCCACCGTTGCCGGTCAGGTTGCCGCTACCACCATTGCCGCCTGCGCCACCGTTGAGATGTGCAGAGTTTCCGGCTGCCCCGACGCCACCGTTGCCGCCATGCACCGCGCCGGTCGCCGCACCGCCGGCTGCGCCGGTGTGCCCGGCGGTGCCACCGGTACCACCGGTGCCGGCCGCGCCACCCTTACCGCCGGCGCCGGCATTGCCCGCGGAGTTACCGGCGGTACCACCGTCACCGCCGGCGCCGTCCTGGCCGCCAGAACCGGTCTTGCCCCAGACACCCGCCGCGCCGTCACCGCCGTTGCCGGCCGCACCGGCAGTACCACCCTTGCCGCCGTCACCGCCGCTGCCGTTGACGCCAGCGCTGCCGTGCGCCGCAGTCCCGGCGTTACCGCCGGCTCCGCCGGCACCACCGGCGTAGCCGTTACCGCCCGCGCTGCCGTCACCGCCGCGGCCATTGTTGACACCGGCGACACCGGTGCTACCGGTGCTGCCCTGTGTGCCGGCCGCGCCGGCACCACCGTTGCCACCGTGCCCGCCGTTGCCGCCACCACCGGACTGTGAGCCGCCGGCACCGCCAGCGCCACCCACACCACCGGCACCGCCCACGCTGTTCACCCCGGCAGCTCCATTGCCACCGTCGCCGCCGTTGCCGCCGGCACCGATGGTCCCGGCCGCACCGCCCCGGCCGCCGGCACCACCGACGTGGCCGGCGGAGGTGGCGTCGCCACCGTCGCCGCCGTTACCGCCGTTGCCACCGCCCGCACCGACCGTCCCGGTCGCGCCGGCCGCGCCGCGGGTGCCGTCGCCGTTGTCACCGCCGGCACCGCCGGCGCCGCCTACGCCCCGGTTACCGCCGGCACCGCCGTTGCCGCCCGCTGCGCCGGCGCTGCCGTTGGCACCGTCGCCGCCATTGCCGGCCGTGCCGCCGGCGCCACCGTCGCCACCGACACCGCCGCGGCCGTGGCTGCCCGCGCTGGCGAAGATGCCACCCGCACCGCCCGCACCACCGGCACCGGCCGCGCCACCGGTGCCACCCGCACCACCGTTGGTGGCATTGCCGCCGTTGCCGCCGGCTGCCGTGGCGTCCGCGCCGTCAGCGCCCGCACCACCGACGCCACCCGTGCCACCCGCACCGCCGAGAGCGCCGTTGCCGCCACTGCCGAAGAAGATTCCACCGGCACCGCCGGCGCCACCGACGCCGCCGTTGCCGGCCGCGCCGCCCGCGCCGCCATTGTGACCGGAGTCCCCGACCGAGCCAGTCCAGCCGGCACCACCGAGGCCGCCGACACCACCGTCGCCGCCACCACCGAGGAACAACCCGCCCGCGCCGCCGACCCCGCCAGCACCACCGTTACCACCGAGGCCGCCGACGCCACCGACACCGCCGTCGCCGCCACCACCGAAGAACAGGCCACCGTCACCACCAGCACCACCGGCACCACCGGTGCCACCGGGGTGGTACGTCCCACCGGCATATCCGGAGCCGGCGTCACCACCGGCACCACCGACACCACCGGCGCTGAAGAAGAAGCCGCCGCGGCCGCCTTCACCACCGACACCGCCGTTGCCGCCGGCGATATGCGACGCCGTACCGTCCGCACCGTTGCCACCGTTGCCGCCGTTCCCGCCGGCGCCCCAGAAGAAGCCACCGTCACCACCGCGGCCGCCGGCCCCGCCGGCGCCGCCGAACTGCCCGTCGCCGCCGTTGGATCCGTTACCCCCGGCACCGAAGAAGAACCCGGCGTTGCCGCCCTTACCGGCCGTTCCGTCGATTGAACCGTCCGCGGCCAGGGTTGATACACCTGAGCCGCCGGTGGCGTCGGCCGAATAGGGCGCTCCGGCAACGTCATACGCGCCGCCCGCGTTACCGCCGTTGCCGAACAACCAGCCGGCGTTGCCACCGCTGCCGCTGTACCCCCAGCCGTCGCCACCGTCACCGAACAGCAACCCGGCGTTGCCGCCGTCGGGATTCGCCTCGGTGCCATCCGCGCCGTCACCGATCAAATACACCCCGGCCAGAGCGTTGATCGCACCGTTGACCTGCAGGCCGAGATCGCTGTTGATCCAGCCCTCGATCGCGTCGTGCATGGGCACGTACACCAGCGCGCTGAACAGATCATCGAACGTGAAGCTCAACGGCAGGGTCGAATCGGCGATGCCGGCGAAGGCATCCCCCGAGTCCCACCCGACCAGGTCGGCGATCCAGCCGAGATCGTCCGCCTGCGCCGGCGGGGCCGCCGCCAGTGGACTCAACCCGAACGCCAGAAACGCTCCGACCGCCGTGCCGGCGCCCGCCACCCGGCGACGCGCACCCCGGCCCCGCGCGGACCTCTTGTTCTCAGCCATCCGGATTTTCCTATCTGTGCTTATCCGAAGTTGAAGTTCTCGTTGTGGTGGTACTGACCGCTATCCGGCGAGCGCATCCGCGATCATCTGCGGGATGCCCTGGCCCAGCTGCGCGAACAAGCCGAAGAAGTCGCCGGTGACGACGCCCAGGATGTCGGTGTCGTTCAAGCCGAGGCTGCCCAGGATGTTCGTGATCGTCGCGTCGCTGATGCCCAGGTCGTTGAGGATCGTGCCGATGGTGGTGCCACCGAGCAGGTCGTTGACGACGTCGTCGAGATACACGTTGTTCAGCCCGAGGCTGGTCAGCACCGAGTTCACATTCACCCCGCCCAGCAGGGCGGTGAGGACGTCATCCAGGTGGACGTTGTCGAGGTTCAGGTCGTCGAGCAGGTCGCCCACGTACACGCCGCCCAACAGGTTGTTGAGGAACGTCTCGAGGGTGACCCCGCCCAGGCCAAGGTCGTTCAGCAGGTTCTGGACGTAGACGCCGCCTAGCAGGTCGTTGACCACATCGGTCACGTGAATCGACCCCAGACCCAGGCTGTTGAGCATCTGCGTCACAGTCATGTCCAGGCCGAGTCGGTCGATCACCGTGTCCAGGTCCAGGTTGTTCAGGCCCCAGGAGCTGAGCAGCGACACCAGGTTGGTGTCGACCAGCCAGGGGAAACCGTTGTTGACGATGTCGGTGACCGTCACGTCGTCCAGGCCCAGGTTGACCAGGAAGTCGTGCAGCGTGGTGTCCACGGGCAGGCCGAACAGGATGGTGCTCAGGTGCTCGTCGCCCTGTCCGGTGGCCGCCACCAACTGGCCCAGGTTGACGTCGGTGAGCGAGGTACCGGCCGGAACCCCGGCGATGCCGTTGCCGTCGGCCTTCAGGTTGTGCAGCGTCTCGTAGACGGTGTTGCTGCCCATCAGCGAGCTCAGCGTCGCCGAGCAGTCGATGCCGACCACGATGGCCAGGGAGCAGGTGGTGCTGTCCAGCGGCATGCCCGCTTCGGCCGCGAGGTCCTGAATGGTCTTGGCGCCGTAGTTCATCGCCATGTTGCTGGCCAGGAAGTCCGCCCACGGCACGCTGCCCAGCGGCTGGCCGGCATAGGGGTCCAGGACCGGGTCGGGGTTGGCCGGGTCGGCCGGCGGAACCAGGGTGGTGTTGAGCAGCTCGCCCAGCGTCAGGTCGGCATAGGTTGTACCCGGGTCAGCGGCATTCGGGATCTGCTGCAGCAGCTCGACCAGGGTGTAGTCCATGCCCTGGCCCTGCATGATGTTGACCAGCAGGTGCGTCAGGGTGAGGTCGGCGTCGGTGCCCATCATCGAGTCGACCAGGTCGACCGGGGTCAGGTCTCCGTAGCCGGTGGAGTCCAGCAGGGAGTTGATCATGCTGCCGATGGTCAGGCCGCCCATGCCCATGGACTCCATCAGGCTGGTGATCGTGGCGTTGTCGCCGGCCACCGCGTGCAGGCCCTCTTTGAGCACGTCGCCCAGGGTCATGTCGCCGATGCCGAACTGCTGGACCAGACCGGTGATCGTCAGGTCGCCCATGCCCATGGCGTCCATCAGCGCAACCGCCAAGGACCCCACCGTCGGGTCGGAGCCATAGCCCGCGGCTTCCAGCACGCTCATCGCCAGGCTCGTCATCGACTGGTTGGTGCCCATCCCGACCTGGTTGAGCACCTCGATGAGCAGGCTCGACACCGACATCTCGCCCAGGCCGGCAATGTCGGCCAAGCCGCTGATGGTCGGGTTGCCGATGCCCATCGTGTCGAGCAGACCGATCATCAGCTCGGACAGCGAGAGGTCACCGAAGCCGAACTGGTCAGCCAGATCGGTGATGGACGAGTCGCCCAGGCCGACGGCGTCGAGGACTCCGGTCACCACGCCGGCCACCGGCATGTCGGCCAGGCCCGTCTGGTCGGCCAGGTCACCGACGGTCAGGCTGCCCATGCCCGCCATGTCGACCAGCTGGCCGATGGTCAGGGTGAGGTCGAAGGGCTGGGCGGGAGCCAGCAGGCCGTTGAAGACCGGGAGGTGGATGCCGGCGAAGTCCAGGCCGTCCTGGCCGTTGAGGAAGGCATCCAGCAGGGTGGCGGGGGCGCCGAGCAGCGCGAACAGTGCGCCTAGCGGGTCGGAGAAGTCGAAGATCTGGCTGATCAGGTCGCTGAAGGCGTTGCCGAGGGTGACGAAGGGGCCGATCGCCGAGAGCAGCAGGCCGAGCGTCGGCGTCAGTTCGGTGCCGATCTCGATCGGCAGCCCCGACGAGATGGTCTCGACGCTGGGCAGCAGGGTGTTCAACATGATCAGCGCGTCGGGGATATGCATCAGCGACCCGAGGGGATCACTGAAGAACTGGGTCAGGATCGGGAAGTCGAACGCGTGCTGTCCCAGGCTGGCCAGGTTGTTGGCCGTGTTGGTGATCAGGTCGGTGTAGGGCGTGAAGATGTCGCCCAGATCCGCGGTCAGTGCGACCGCCCGGTGTTGGGCGTGGTCGAGCTGCCGGGCGACCTCCGGGAGCTGCGGTGCGGCGGGAACGACCGCGATCATCGCAGCACCGGCGATGCCCATTCCGGTGGTCACATATGGCCGAAGCGACTTGTGCGTCATAGCTTTCCCCATCGGTAATCGGGACGATCAGAAGTTGAAGAGGGTGGGAATCAGGCCCGCGACATCTGCAATGTGGAGGTTGAGCACATCCATGTCGGCCAGGCCCAACTGGTCGAGCAGCCCGCTCAGATCCAGCGATCCGAGGCCAAGGTCGTCGAGCAGCGAATTGACGGTCGCGTCGCCGAACAGCTGCGTCAGCATGGTGTCCAGGTCCAGGTTGCCGAACCCGGAGCTGCTGAGCAGGTCGTCCACGGTGGTGGTGCCCAGCGCCGATTCCAGGATCCCGAACAGGTCCATGCTGCCGAAGCCGGACTGGGTGAGCAGGTCGCCCACGGTGGTGGTGCCCAGCAGCTGGTCGATCAGCGAGTACAGGTCGGTGTTGCCCAGACCCCAGTCGTCCAGCGCGTTGCCGACGGTCATGCCGCCGAACAGCTGCTCGAAGATCGAGTTCAGATCCAGGCTGCCGAAACCGGATTCGGCCAGCACGTCGCCCACGGTGGTGGTGCCCAGCAGGCTGGCCACCAGGTCGTCGAGCGTCGAGGTGTTCAGGCCCATGCTGGTGAGCAGCTCGGACACCGTCTGGTCACCGAGCAGCTGGCCGACCAGGTCGTCGAGGGTGGTGTCGTTCAGACCCATGTCGGTGAGCAACTGCGACAGGGACATGGTCAGGCTGGTCTCCAGCATGTCGCTGATCTTGGTGTTACCGAAGTCCCCGAGCATGTCGCCCAACGTCGCGTTGGGGTCTGGCAGGAAGCTGAGAAGTGTCTGACCCATATTCGGCGCCAGCAGCTGGTCGCCCACGGCGAATGTCAGCTTGCCGGTGATGTGGATCGACCCGGGCAGCGGGTCGGCGCCCGGGCCGGACGCGTTGATCACGTCGTTGATCGTGAGCCCACCGAAACCGAGGTTGCTGATGATGTCGCCGAGCGTGGTGGTCTCCAGGTGCGCGGCGCCCAGGATGTCGGCCACCTTCAGGTCATCGAGACCGGCGGCCTGCAGCAGTCCGTTGAAGGTCAGGTCCTGCAGGTTCAGCCCGGTGAGCAGGTCGACGCCGATCTGCCCCACACTCAAGCTGCCGAAGCCCGCGGCGTCGATGAGGTCCACCGGAGTCCGCTGGCCGAGGCTCAACGCGTCGAGCAGGGTGGTCGCCACGTCGCCCACGCCCAGGCCGCCGACGCCCAGGGCGTCGAGCAGGTCGACCGGGGTCTGCTGGCCCAGGTTCAGGGAGTTGAGCAGGGTGCTGGCCAGGTCGGCCAGCGGCTGCTGGGCCAGGCCGACGTCGGTGGCCAGGTCGAGGATGGTCGGGTTGCCGATCTCCAGCGCGTTGAACACGTCGCTGAGCAGGTCGGGGATGGTCATGCTGCCCAGACCGACGTCATCGGTCAGGTCGCCGATGGTGGCGTTGCCGATGCCCAGCGCGTCGAGGATGTCCTTGGCCAGACCCGCGACCTCGACGTCGGCCAGGCCCACCTGCTGGGTCAGCTCGAGGATGGTCGGGTTGCCGATCTGCAACGCGTTCAGGACCGATTCGGCCAGGCTGGCCACCGGAACCGTGCCGAGACCGAGCATGTCGACCAGGTCGGTGATCGTCGGGTTGCCCAGCCCTAGGCCGTTGAGCAGGTTCGTCGCCAGGGTCACGAGTTGCTGGTCGCCGATCCCGAGCTGGGTCAGCAGCTGAGGCAGGGTCTGGTCGGCCAGGCCCAGTTCCTCCAGCAACTGGCCAGCCTGCACGTTGACGTCGACGTCGTGCGGGGCGACGAGGATGCCGTTGAACAGCGGGATGCTCACGCCCAAGACGTTCAGGCTGGCCTCGCCGTTGAGGAACGCGTTGAGGATGGTGAACGGGGCCTGGATCAGCGCCATCAGGGCCTGCAGCGGCTGGCTCCAGTCGAAGACCTGGGCGATGATCTCGTTGATCGCCTCGTTGACGGTCACGAAGGGGCCGATGAAGGCCAGGGCAAGCATGATCGATTGCGACAGTTCGGGAGCGATAGTCACCGCGGCATCGGCGGGCCCGGGCCCCCCCAGCCCAGTCGCGCCAAGCAACTCCGTCAGCGCGAACAGCCCGGTCGGATCGCCGGTTAACTTGACCGGCAGGTGGCGGGTCTGCGGCGACTGCTGCGCGACTTCAGGCAGCCGAGGTGCTACCGGCACGACCGCGACCATTGCGGCACCCGCAACAGCCAAGCCATTGGTCATATACGGACGAAGCGTCTGCAGCATCGTCGCCCTCCCTCAATCCGCCAGAGATCCTAAACTGTACATAATAAAAAGGCCCCGGCAAGCCTGAAATTTTCCCAAGCTCCTAGGCGGGCACCAACGTTAACATTACGGTAATGGTTTCAGGAACGGGAACTACGTCCGGACCAGCGGACTTAGCGGTAAGGGCGGATTGCTACCGCTGAGAATGCAGGAACTCCACGATGTGGCGGGCGAGCTCTACGCCGGCATCCTCCTGCAGGAAGTGCCCGGCGTCGTGGATCATCGGATGCGCCCGGCCGTGCGCCCCGACCATCTCGCGCTCGAAGATCGGCGCCATGGCACCGGTGATCGGGTCGCCGTCACTGAACGCGACCAGCATCGGGGTCTGCGATGCGCACAGCGCAGCCCACGCCGCCCGATTGGCCGGGGCCGCGGGATCCTCGGGCGTGGTCGGGATCAGCGACGGCATCGTCCGGGGACCGACGCAATAGCTGTCGTCGGGAAACGGGGCGTCGTAGCCGGCCCGCACGGCGTCGCTCATCGGCCGGCGACATCCGGCTTGCACGAACCATCCGACGTTGATCGTCGGCGCGGTCTGGATCGCCTCCCGAAAGCGCCACCACACCTCCGGCATCGGAATGTCGCCGGTGGGCAGACCGGTGTTGGCCACGACGACACGGGCGAACCGGTCCGGGTTCTCGGCGAGCACGCGCAGCCCGATCAGCCCGCCCCAGTCCTGGCACACTAGCGTGACGTTGCGCAGGTCGAGGACGTCGAACGCCAGCGCACGCATCCACTCGACATGACGCGCATAGGTGTGGTCTTCGGCACGGGTCGGCTTGTCGGAACGACCGAATCCGACCAGGTCCGGACAGATGACGCGATACCCGGCCTCGGCCAGGGTCGGCATCATCTTGCGGTACAGATACGACCACGACGGCTCGCCGTGCAGCATCAGGATCGGGTCCCCATCCTCGGGACCGTCTTGCACCCACGCCACCCGCAGCGTGCCGCCGGGCTCATCCTCGTCCAAGTCGTCGAGGTCGCAGAACTGCGGCGGGTAAGCGAAATCCGGGAGGCCGATGAACCTGTCCTCAGGCGTACGCAGCGTCTGCATGTGGCGACGATACCGCGCTGGTATATACCCCCGGGGGTGTCTGATAGACTGGGTCCACCGCAATCAAGGAGGTCTGGAATGTCCGTGGCAATGAGCACAGCATTGACCGGCGCCGATTTCGACGCAGTCACCGAGAAGACCCGAGAGGTTTTGAAGGACAACGGTTTCGGCGTGCTAACCGAGATCGACATGCAGGCAACACTGAAAGCCAAGCTCGGCGAGGAGATGGAGCGCTACCTGATCCTGGGTGCCTGCAATCCGCCGCTGGCGCACCGGGCCGTGACCGCCGAGAAGCGCATCGGGGTGCTGCTGCCCTGTAACGTCGTGGTCCGCGAAGACACCGAGCATCCGGGCACGGTGCTGGTGGAGGCCATGAATCCGCAACTGATGGCCCAGGTCATCGACAATCCGGCTTTGGCGGCGATCGCCGAGGAGGTGCGCGAGAAAATCCGCACCGTCATCGATACGCTGACGGTTGCGTTGCGCACCACCTGAGAGGAGCCGCCGATGTGCTACCCCGTGCCCTGTCGAGTCTGTGGCAAGACCACCTGGGACGGCTGCGGCGAGCACATCGCAGAGGTACGCGCCCAGGTGCCGCCTGAGCAGTGGTGCGAGGGCCATCCGGAGACGACGCTCTCCTAGCCGAGTCCCCGCATGCACGCATTATGGTGTGGGCATGCCTGAGCAATTCCTGCCAAACGCAGACACCCTGGTGGACTTACTGCGGATACAGGCTGACCGGTACGGGGACAAGGTCGCGTTCAACTTCGCCCCCGACGGCGACAAGATCATGGCGAGCCTGACCTACCGGGAACTCGACGCCAAGGCTCGAGCAGTCGGCGCCGAGCTGCAGCGCCTTGGCGCTGCCGGGCAACGCACGCTGGTGATCTGCCGACCGGGGCTGGACAGCATCATCAGCATTTTCGGCTGCTTTTACGCCGGGGCGATCGCCGTGCCGGTCGACACTCCCCTGGCCCGCCTGAGGCTGGTCGCGCCCGACGCTCGGGCCACCTTTGCGGTAGCGACCTCGGCCACCCAGACTCAACTTCAGGCGGCGGCCACCGATGTGCCCGGTATGTCGACGCTTCAGTGGTGCGCCATCGACCAAGCCGCCAGCCCCGAAGCATGGCAGGCGCCCGACATCGACCCGAGTACCACGGCGATGATCCAGTACACCTCGGGCTCGACCAAATCGCCCAAGGGCGTTGTCGTGACGCACGGCAACCTCATGCACAACTTGGAGTCCATCCGGCGCGCCTACCACGGCAACGAGAACCAGACCAGCGTCTACTTCCTGCCGCAGCAGCACGACATGGGACTGATCGGTGGGGTCCTGGAGATGATCTACGTCGGCTGCACCACCGTGTTGATGTCGCCGATCGTCTTTTTCCAGCGGCCGATGGCGTGGCTGGAGGCCATGTCGCGGTTCGGCGCCCACACGACCGCAGCGCCCAACAGCGCCTACCGGTTGTGTGTCAAACACAGCACCCCGGACCAGCGCGCGGCCCTGGATCTGTCGAACTGGACCACCGCCGCGAGCAGTTCGGAGCCGATCCACGCCGCGACCATTCAGGAGTTCGCCGACGCGTTCGCTCCGGCGGGATTCCGCATCGAGGCGTTTCTGGCGTGCTACGGCCTGGCCGAGGCCACCCTGCTGGTCTCGGCGGACCCCACTCCTGGCGTCGTCGGCGTCCGCTACGTCGACAGCAAGGCGCTGAGTGAGAACCGCACCGTCGACGTCGAGGCCACCACCGACGCCGTCGCAGTGGTCAGCTGCGGCCCGCCGGTGTACGGCCAGCGGGTCGTGATCGTCGATCCGGAGACCCGCCAGCAGCTCGGACCCGACGAGGTCGGCGAGATCTGGGTTTCGGGACCCAGCGTGGCGCAGGGGTACTGGGCACGGCCGATAGAGAACGCGCACAGCTTCGCCGGGTTCCTGTCGGACACCGGTGAAGGCCCCTTCCTGCGCACCGGCGACATGGGATTTCTCTGCCAGGGCGAGGTCTTCGTCACCGGGCGGTGGAAGGACCTCGTCACCATCGGCGACAGCAACTATTTCCCGAACAACATCGAGCCGACGGTGCAAGACAGCCATCCGGCGTTGCTGGCCGACCGCGGCGCGGTGTTCGCCGTGCAACCGAAACCGCATGACGACGCCCGCCTGGTGATCGTGCAGGAACTGGACTATCGGCAGCAGGTCGACGAGAGCGAGTATCCCGCGATCATGGAGTCCATCCGCGCGGCGGTCAGCGAACAGCACGGCTTGGACACCCAGGACCTATTGCTGGTGCCGGCGATGCGGGTGCCCACCACCTCCAGCGGCAAGATTCAACGGGGCGAATGCCGGCGGCAGTTCCTCGCCGGCGAACTGCACCCGCTGGCCCGGTGGCATGCTCCGGCGACGCCGGCTGTCCGGTCCCCGCAGGGAGCCGGAGCAAACGGAACCAGCACGTTGGCCCGGATGATCGTGTCCAGCTTGGCGCAGCGGCGTCAGCAGCAACAGGGAACACCTCCCACCCAGACCGGCGGTTAGGGCTCGATCCGCAGGTAATCCACCAACCGGTCCAGGACGGGCCGCTGCCCGGCCAGCAGCTTGATTCGCGCCCGGGCCACCGAGTACCAGCCCACCCGGTCTACTTCGGGAAACTCCCGCCGTTGTCCCGACCGCGGCGGCCACTCCAATTCGAATGTGTTGCTGCGAGCCTCGGTCACGTCGAGGTCGCCACGCACGGCGAACACCGTGACCACCTTCCCGCCCGCCTGGCGCACCTCACCGAGGTCTGCTCGCTCGCCGTCCGGCGGCGCAAGGCCGAGCTCCTCGGCGAATTCACGTCGCGCGGTATCCCACGGGTCCTCGCCTTCGGGTTGTTCGCCCTTGGGAATCGACCAGGCGCCGTCATCCTTGCGCGCCCAAAACGGTCCGCCGGGATGGGCGATCAGCACCTCCACGGCGCCGTCGGCGCCCGCCCGGTACAACAGCAACCCGGCGCTGCGCTTGGCCATGGTCACACCCCCACGGCGTGTTCCAGGTCCTCCAGCGCGGTGTTGAGGTGTCTCAGCAGCCGTTGCAGGTGCGGAACGGAACGCCGGCAGCCGACCAGCCCGAAGTCGAGGTTGCCGGCGTTGCTGACCACCGTCATGTTGAGCGCCTGCCCGTCCAGCGCGATCGACATCGGATAGTTGCCGTCGAGGCGGGCGCCGCGCCAGTACAGCGGCTCGGCGGGGCCGGGCACGTTGGAGATGACGATGTTGAACGGTGGCTTGGCCGCCGAGACGAAGCCGGGGATGGCCGCCAGGGCCAGCGGCGCCATATTGGCCGCCGACAACGCCAGCGCCTGGGTGCGCGGCAATTCGCTGAACACCTTCTTGTTCCCGCGCATCGACTCGCTGATGGTTGCCAGCCGTTGCGCCGGGTCCTCGAGGTCGGTGGCCAGGTTGCACAAGATGGCGCCGACCATGTTGCCGCCGGAGTCGGCTTCGGCTTCGGTGCGCAGGCTCACCGGGACCATCGCCACCAGGGGGTGGTCCGGCAGCGCGTTCTGCTCGTCGAGGTAGGCGCGCAACGCCCCGGCACACATCGCCAGCACCACGTCGTTAAGGGTGACGCCGGCCGCTCGTTTCACCGCGATCACCCGCTCGACCGGCCAGGACTGCGCCGCGCACCGACGGGCACCACCGATATTGACGTTGAGCATGGTGCGCGGCGCGGCGAACGGCATAGTCAGTTGTTGCTCCAGCAGCGCTGCGCGCGCGAGTCGCACCGTCGACGGCCCAAAGGCGGCAACGTCTTTGACCATCTGAGTCAGTTCGCTCAAGCGGGACCCGGACTCGGGGCGCGGCCGCGACGAGACCCGGACCGACCACGGCGTGCGCAATTCCGATTCCCGCGGATCGGTCGACAGCGTGCGGCGCATCAGCCGCAGCAACGAGACACCGTCGATCAGCGAGTGGTGGACCTTGACGTAGACGGCGAACCGGCCGTCGTTGAGGCCCTCGACCACGTGGGCCTCCCACAGTGGGCGGTGCCGGTCAAGCAGGCTGCCGTGCAGCCGTGAGGTCAGCTCGAGCAGATCACGCACCCGGCCCGGTACCGGCAGCGCCGAGCGCCGCACGTGGTACTCGAGGTCGACGTCGTCGTCGAAGGCCCAGCCCACGCCGGAGATCGCGCCGAGCTGCGACGCCGGGTGCTTGCGGAAGGCGGGCTGCAGATCACGGGCGCTCAGCAGGCCCCGGTAGATCTCGCCGACGAATTCCGGTCCGGAGCCCTCCGGCGGCTCGAACAACATCAACCCGCCGACGTGCATGGGGTGCTCACGCGTCTCAGCCAGCAGGAAGACCGAATCGAGCGGTGACATCAGCTGCATCGATCCATTAGACCCCGGAGGGGCCCATGGCCGCTTGCTAGTCTTGCCCCGTGCGTCGCCGGGCCCCTGTCTGTGTCGCCTCGGCCGCGTGCTTACTCGCGGCCGGCATTGTCGCGCCCGCAGCTCCGGCCGATCCCGCGAATCCCGCCGTTGCCGGCAAGACGGTGTTCTTGGACCCCGGACACAGCGGCGCCAACGACGCCTCGATCGCCCGGCAGGTTCCCAACGGGCGCGGCGGCACCAAACCGTGCCAGACCAGCGGAACCGCCACCGATGACGGCTATCCCGAGCACAGCCTGGCCTGGGACGTGACCGGCCGGATCCGGGCGGAACTCGAGCGGCTGGGCGTGCATACCGAACTCTCGCGTGCCGACGACGCCTCCGTGGGGCCGTGCATCGATGCCCGCGCCGCCGCGGCCAACGCGGTGCACCCGGACGCGATCGTGTCCATCCACGCCGACGGTGGGCCGGCCTCGGGCCGCGGGTTTCATGTCAACTACTCCAGCCCGGCGCTCAACGACGCCCAGTCCGGGCCGGCCGTGGCGCTGGCCGGCGACATCCGGGATTCCCTGACGGCCGCGGGCATTCCCCAGTCCAGCTATCTTGGCACGGACGGCCTGTATGGGAGAGCGGATCTGGCCGGGCTGAATCTGGCCGAGTATCCGGCGGTGCTGGTGGAGCTGGGCAACATGCGCAATGCCCAGGACGCGGCGCTGCTGGAGAGTGCCGACGGGCGAGCGCGGTACGCCTCGGCGGTCACCAGCGGGATCGTGGCCTACCTCAGCAGGTGACGATGTCTCAACGCGGATTCGGCCGTACCGCCAGAACGCTTTTCGGGGTGGCCGCCCTGATCCTGGCGCTGACGGGCTGCTCCCACGACAGCGTCCCGACGGTGATCGCCGGGCACGCGGTTTCGATGCTGTATGACCCCGGACGGGTCGGCGGTCTGCCCACCGCGGAGGGGCCCAGCGGCCCGCGCGGCGACGTTCCGCCGGTCACCGCCCGGGTGCAGAACAGCGACGGCGGCGACATCGACCGCCTGTCACTGTTGGCCGTCGATGACATCGAGGACTTCTGGACGCAGCATTACGCCGAGGCGCTGCGCGGACGCTTCCAGCCGGTCTCGACGCTGATGTCGTATGACTCCACCGACCCGGACGGCCCTTCGGTGTGCGGTGGCGAGGTCTACCACCTGCCGAACGCGATGTATTGCCGCCGGATGGACACCATGGCCTGGGACCGCGCCAAATTCCTGCCCACGGCCCGAAAGTACTTCGGCGACATGGCGATCAACGGAACCCTGGCGCACGAATACGGGCACGCCCTGCAGAACATGGCCGGCATCGTCCACCCGCTGACGCGCACCCTGGTCCGCGAACAGCAGGCCGACTGTTTTGCCGGGGTGTATCTGCAGTGGGTGGCCGCGGGCAGTTCGTCGCGGGTACAGCTGAGCACCGGCGACGGCCTCAATCATGTGCTGGCCGGCCTGATCGTGATCCGCGACCCGGTATCGACGCCGGACAATCCGGTCTCGATATCCGATGAACACGGCACCGCTCTGGATCGGGTCGGTGCTTTTCAGACCGGCTTCGACGGCGGCGCGGCGATGTGCGCCGACATCGACATGGACGAGATCCGCAAGCGCCGTGGCAATCTGCCCCATTCGCTGTTCGATTCCGAGAACCCGCAAAGCGACCTCGCCATCGACGCGTCGGTGTTGTCGACCCTGATGGAGCAGCTGGGCCAGATCTTCGGCCTGTCCCGCCCGCCGGAGCTGTCCACGTCGGGCAAGTGCCCCAGCGGCCACCAGCCCGACCCGGTGGCCTACTGCCCCGAGTCCAACCTGATCGTCGTCGATCTGGCCGGACTGCAGGAGATGAGTGCCCCGACCGATCAGTCGACGCTGGGCATGCCGCAGGGCGACAACACCGGGTTGTCGGCGGT
Organism: Mycobacterium sp. P7213; assembly: GCF_900604305.1. NCBI lineage: Bacteria > Bacillati > Actinomycetota > Actinomycetes > Mycobacteriales > Mycobacteriaceae > Mycobacterium > Mycobacterium sp. P7213. The sequence continues at coordinate 629 of NZ_UWOA01000064.1, read as the reverse complement.
CACGTCGCGGTATGCCCTTGCGGTGCAACGCGAACGCGAGGTCGGTTTGGAGTCGGCATCGGCGGCGTTGCGCACCGCGTGCCTGACCGGGGTGGCGCAGCGCCGGATGGCCGAGCCCATGACGCTGTCGTCGGGGCCGGGCTTGACGCTGGCCAGCGGCGACCTCGACGAGGCGGTGACAGGCCTGTTGATGAACGGCATCGTCGCCAGCGACGCCAACGACGACACCGTGCCGGCGGGGTTCACCCGGATTCTGGCGTTCCGGTCCGGGCTGCACGGCGACGTCGACGGATGCTTCGGGCGGTTCCCGTGATGGGCCCGGCGTCATGAACCGTCCCGACGACCCGCGCGAACGGCCGGAGCGGCGGACCACACCGATTCCGCGGCCACCCCAGCAGCCGCGGGGACCGCGTGGCCCGCAGGGGCCGCCACCGCAACGTCCCCGCGGCTGCTGGGGTGGCCGCGGAATCGGTGTGGTCCGCCGCTCCGGCCGTTCGCGCGGGTCGTCGGGACGGTTCATGACGCCGGGCCCATCACGGGAACCGCCCGAAGCATCCGTCGACGTCGCCGTGCAGCCCGGACCGGAACGCCAGAATCCGGGTGAACCCCGCCGGCACGGTGTCGTCGTT
>NZ_UWOA01000102.1:0-1480 GCF_900604305.1 Mycobacterium sp. P7213 | reverse complement strand
TTCGCGGCGGGGCGGTTGTCGTATTTCTTGGGTGTGCATGGTCCGGCGATGATGTTGGATACGGCGTGTTCGTCGTCGTTGGTGACGATTCATTTGGCGTGTGCGAGTTTGCGGCGTCGGGAGTCGGATCAGGCGTTGGCCGCTGGGGTGAATTTGATGTTGACCCCGCAGAACAGTATTGCGACGTCGCGGTGGGGGATGTTGGCCCCGGACGGGCAGTGCAAGACTTTTGATGCCGCCGCCGACGGTTACGTGCGCTCCGAGGGTGCTGGGGTGGTGGTGCTCAAGCGGTTGTCGGATGCCCAGCGTGATGGTGACCGGGTGCTGGCGGTGGTGCGGGGTTCGGCGGTGAATCAGGATGGGCCGTCSTCGGGTCAGACGGTGCCGTCGGGTCCGGCGCAGCAGAAGGTGGTGCGGGCGGCGTTGGCGTCGGCGCGGTTGTCCCCGGCGGATATCGACTATGTCGAGGCGCATGGCACTGGTACGGCGTTGGGTGATCCGATTGAGTTGGATGCCTTGTCGGCGGTGTTTGGTGAGCGGGGTTCTGCGGCGCCGTTGGTGTTGGGGTCGGTGAAGACCAATTTGGGGCATTTGGAGTCTGCGTCTGGTGTTGCCGGGTTCATCAAGACGGTGTTGTCGGTGCAGCAGGGTTTCATTCCGCGGCATTTGAATTTTTCGGAGTTGACGCCGAATGCGGGTGCGGGGGCGTCGAAGTTTCAGGTTGCTGRTCGGGGTATGGAYTGGCCGGCGGTGTCGCGTCCGCGYCGGGCGGGGGTGTCCTCGTTCGGGGTGTCGGGCACCAATGCGCATGTGATCGTTGAGCAGGCGCCTGATGCTGAGGTTGTTGCGGGGGCTGCTGCGGTGCCGGTGAGCACGTTGGTGGTCTCGGGTAAGTCCCCGGCACGTATCGCGGCCACCGCCGGGGTGCTCGCCCAATGGCTGGCCACCGACGGCGCTGGTGTGGCCCTGTCCGACGTTGCAGAGACCTTGCGGCAGAACCGAAGCCGCTACAACTACACCGCGGGCGTAGCTGCCCGCGATCACGCCGCCGCAGTGGCCGGGTTGACCGCACTCGCTGCCGGCGAGTCCGCACCCGGTGTCACCGAGCCCCGGCCGCGACGTGCGACGTCACGGCCGGTGTTTGTGTTTTCGGGTCAGGGTTCGCATTGGGTGGGGATGGGTCGTCGGTTGTTGGCCGATGAGCCGGTGTTCGCTGCGGCTGTTGATGAGTTGGAGCCGGTGTTTGTCCGGCAGGTGGGTTTTTCGCTGCGTGAGGTGATCGAGCAGGGCGCTGAGATTTCCGGTGATGCGCAGGTGCAGCCGGTGATCATGGGGTTGCAGTTGGCGTTGGCTGCGTTGTGGCGTGCCTATGGGGTTGTGCCGGATGCGGTGATCGGGCATTCGATGGGGGAGGTGTCTGCGGCGGTGGTGGCCGGGGCGCTGACGCCGGAGCAGGGTTTGACGGTGATCGGGGTGCGGT